>DASRJJ010000159.1:0-2946 GCA_035649555.1 Saccharimonadales bacterium (SeqCode) | reverse complement strand
GCATGGCAAGCAGGGCGCCAATTCGGTTCGAGCCACTGTTGCCCGCGCGGCGCCAGTCGCGGATACGCAGTTCGCGAAGTTTGTGGTTTAGTTCGGCATTGCGCTGTTTTTCGTAGGCTTCGTGAGCAAATGTTTTTACTGTCGGCGCGTTAACAATGCAATCCGACAGATGCGCAGTAAGTTTTTTGGTGTTTTTGAGCCGTTCATTGCGTAGATGTGCGCGCTTGCGGCTTTCGCTGCCAGCCCACACAAGCGTAACCATCACAATTGCCGAAACAAACAATCCAAGCGGCCACGATATTACGAGTAAGATAATAATGCCAGCTAGGATACTCACCAAAAAGCCTACGGTGTTAAGAAACAGGGCCGACGTTAGCATGCCGTAGGAATTAATAAAATCAATTGCGTCCGAGACCAGTTTGCCGCTGACACGGTCGGCATGGAACCCGACGCTACGCTGCATAAGCCGGTTAAAACACAGCCTATGCAAGTCACTCATGGCGTTGGCCTGCATGGCCATCATTGCCCCGAACCCGAGCCGGTTACATATAACACCGCCAAGCGAGACGGCCGCCAGTAAAAACAACGGACTAGTCACATCTTTACCCTGGGCTAGTGCGGCCAGAACCAGGCTGGCCGCAAACGGGACAAGAACGCCTAGCAAAATTGAACCTGCTACATGAAACAAAGTCATCCAGGCTAATTTGCGATGCTTAAAGCTAGCCGCAAAGTAAAATTTGCAGATATCCCACGCAGAAACTTTGTCGTGTGGTGTGTCCATGAATCTTTGTAGTATATCGTACCCTTAACACACAGTTAGGGTCTACATACAAACGACCCTTAACTAAGGTCGGTTTGCTGGTGGTGTAATGTAACTTATTTACTTTGGAAAGCGGCTTCCGGGCCGTTTCGATCTGCGTCTGGATTTAGTATCATCCTTGTTTCCTCTTCTACTACGCGTCCTAATGCTCTGGCGGTAGCTGCACTTACCGGCATCTCTACAACTACTGTCTGTAGTTCTACAGCTTGGGCTGGAACTTGAGTTGGCCTGTATAATGTTTCGATCATAGTTATCCCCCTTAATATCAGACATTATAATGTAAAATAAACATAATTGGTATGCGTGGTGATGTAATCCCTTTTACCGAATTTGTACGAAAAGGTACGTCGCGCTGCGATCTGCAACCGCGATACGTTGATGGTGTATTTGTGGGGGGCTGCGACTACGTGCCAGAAGCCGAATCGACTAAAACCGGCAACCACGGCTGTTACGAATATGCGAACGATTTGTGGAAAGATCAAGATGCGTTTATGAGCGACAAGGTGGACTTGAAAATTGCCCGCCGCATTGGCACGCTTGCTGCCGACCACGGGTTGCCTGCAGTACGCATTATCGACCATGGGGGCGAACCGCTGCTAAGACCGGCCGAACAAATTGATGCATTTTCTACAATGATTCGCCACGAAATCCGAGCACTCAGCCCAAACACTGAAGTCTATTTAGGAATGACAACCAATGGTATGAAGCTCACCGACGAAAAACTTGCGGTGCTCAAAAAACATGAGTATTCGGTAAGCCTTAGTATGGACGGCGACCGCATAGCCCATGATCGTCACCGGAGGAACCGCCACGGCGGGAGTACATACGAGCAAGTAGTTAAGGCGGCTACTCTGTTACGAGAAAGCGGTTTAAGCTGGAGAATCTTAGCCGTGGTTGACACGGATAATGACCCTACTACAGTGCTCGATGCGTTGGCTAGCCACCAACCGCCTAGCATGAATTTGCTGTTGCCGCACGCTAATCACTCCGTCGCACCTCAAAAAGGAATCCGAACGCATGGTGAGTGGCTTACAAAGGCCTTTAACTGGTACTTTAACCAACCAGGAGAAGGTTTTATCAGTATTCCCTATTTTGACAATTTGCTAGACGTGTTGCTGGGCGGAATGTCTAAGGTCGAGGCTGTTGGCGACCGTTTTAGCCAGGAGCTTTTTTTCTTGCCAAATGGGGATATTCAGCGGGTTGATACTATTAAAGCTACCGAACCTGGTGCAGTAACAACCACTATGAATGTTTTTGACCATTCACTAGAGGATGTGGCGCTACGCGATCCTGGCATCCGTGCCCGACGCCTAGGCCGTGCAGCCGTAGCCGACGAATGTAAACGCTGCCCTTTACTAGAAAAAGGTTGCGGTGGAGGGTACTATCCCCACCGCTTTAAAGCTTTAGGTACTCGGCTGAAACCAAACGATCCAGAAGAGCGATTTGTACAGGCGTTCCGTAACCCCTCAGCCTACTGCAGTGCGCAAAAGCAGTTGATTACCCATATTGCCGAACGCCTGGAGGACGACCTCGTGGTCCCCAGGGGCAGTATTGTAGACCCAAAGACGTTAGAACCAATGCCGGTCAACGCCGAAACGGTTATCATCGATCATCCTACATATGCCGACATAGGAGCTATTATGGATTTGCACGTTCGGGCAATGCGAGATTCGTACATTAATCCGGAACTCGGTGCCACACCAGATGCAGTGGGTGAATATACATCAAGCGAGCCCTTTTTGGAACGGCGTTTTGCATACTGGCAGCCTAGGGTTGAGGTTGAGGCGTATAACGGAAATCAGATTTTTTTCTACACGGTTCGCGATCCTAACACGCGCAAGGTGCTGGGGTTTGTCGAAGCCGAGCGTTCCCATAAAGGAAATATCAAAACATTTTTAAATAAACTTACCATTGGTCCTTTAGACACAATCACCGCCTTTTATATGGATCCGGATTTCCAAGATGAAGAAGTTGCTTCGAAAGTATTAGTAAGGGCTATGTCCCATCTCGGGAATGGGGTTGGAGTAGCATTTACGGATCGTGTAAAGGGTTCGGCGCAACAACGACAGTTATTTAAACAACATGGATTTACAGATACATCTTGGGCAGCGCCACTACCAAGGGAA
>DASRJJ010000158.1:0-2272 GCA_035649555.1 Saccharimonadales bacterium (SeqCode) | reverse complement strand
GTCCCTTTTTGCTTACTGGCATGGTAATCGTCCAGCTTTTTGGCAGCGATATATTGTCTTGGTATCAACAATTGGTTTTGCTGTAACGCGTACTGCTTATGGTATACTGAGGCTATGAGGGGTGGCTTTATAGCCCGAGTTATTAGATATATCAAGCGACACCAAGTGCAGCGCTTGTTTGTGCTGCAGCGAGGTTCGCGGGCATTTACTATTATCGAGATCCTGGTTGTCTTAGCGGTTACCGGCGGCTTGTTTGTGGCTGCGGCAGTCATGATTGCCGGCCGTCGCCAGCAGACCGAGTTTAATCAGGCGATACGCCAGGTGCAGTCGCAAATCCAGCAAGTTATTAATGATGTTGCAACCGGGTTTTTCCCAGACAGGGAGAATTTCCAATGCACGGCCGGCCCGTCAGGTCCTATTTTAACCGCCGGCAATTCTGATCAAGGAACAAACGCCGGCTGTATTTTCATGGGTAAGGCTATACAATTTGATGTTGCTGGGACTAGCCCCGAACTATTCTCTATTTACAGTATTGCTGGATTGCAAAAAAATACTTCGGGGCAAGAGGTGCAACTCCGTACTCAGGCTAAGCCAAAATTAGTTGCTCCAAGCACCTCGGAGCCCGCTGTACCAGACACAAGCGTGGACCAGCCACTCATAGGTGGATTAACTACTAAACGCATGTGGTTCAATAACGGCGCAGGAGATGTAGAAATTGGTTCGATAGCCTTTATGACCGGTCTGGCGCTCTATGATGGTTCTGCTATTACCTCTGGCGGTCCACGCATGCATGTCATCCCGATTCAGGGAACGACACTAGATGTGACCAAGACGGCAGCAGCAGAGGCCATTAATGCCAATGTTGCCACTACGCCCCGGGACGTAAGCGGGGGTGTATTTATCTGTTTTAAAAGTGGCGGCACAAACCAATCAGGCTTGGTGAGCATAGCCGACAACGGTCGACAATTATCGGTGACGCTAAATATCAAAAGTAATTTGGATTGTTCATGATGGGCCGACTACAACAACTAAGAGAGCGCGGTGACACGATTGTAGAGGTGTTAATTGCCATCTCGGTAGTCAGCTTAATTTTAGGCGGCGCGTATGTTACGACCAACCGAAGCCTACTGGCCACCCGGGCGGCAGAAGAACGTGGCAATGCGCTTAAGTTAGCTGAGTCACAAGTCGAGCAACTTAAAGGTCTTGCCAAAACCGACCCAAACTCGATTTTCGGGGCAAGTACGCCGATGCCGTTCTGTATTTCTAAAGCTACCGGAAAGCCTATACTGGCTACCAACCCAGACTGTGCGGTTAACGCTGCTGGGGATGCTTCTAGTACGCAACCGGTGTACACAATTTCGATTAATAGGGGCTCCGCCCCCGACGACAACACCTTTACGGTAACTAACAGTTGGACCGATGCCTCGGGCCGCATAACCGATAATTTGCGTCTTATTTATAGGGTCTATCAATAATGAAGCCTAAACCAGCAAACAGTAAAGGCTTTACTGTCATCGAACTGATGGTGGCAACTAGCGTATTTGCCTTGGTGTTGGTTGTGGTGACTTCTGGCATCTTGCAGGTATCGCGGTTGTACTACAAAGGGGTTAATGCTGCCAACACACAGTCTGTGGCACGTTCTATTACTGATACGATTTCTCAGACAATCCAATTCGCCGGTGGCGCCGTTGAGCCAACAACGGCCGGTGCCGCCACACCAAGCGCACCCAAAGTACTCTGTATTGGCAACCAACGATTTGTCTATGCGCTGGGCTGGCAGGTAACCGACGGCGCCCCTAATAGCACTAAGCATCAATCGTTTCACGGCTTGGTACAGGATAATGTCTCGAGCTGTGGGCCAAGCTCTACACAGCCACTCGATGTGCCTGGCGTCGTAGGTCGCGAAATGCTCAGCCCGGGGATGCGCCTATCTAAATTAAATGTTACCGATCTAGGCGCTAATTTGTACCGTGTGGAGGTGCGAATTATTTATGGTGACGACGACTTATTGAAAGATCCGAACAACCCCGAAACTAGCTGCATAAACCAAACTGCGGGTACGCAATTTTGTACTATCTCCGAGCTAAGTACAGTTGTTACAAAACGTGTAAGGTAAGGTAGAATAGGATTATAACCATGAGCAAAACAGATTTGTACACCAAATTAAAAACTGCACGCGAGGCAGGACTTGTGTCGATCATGGTAACGTTAATTTTAATGATTGTTATCAGTCTTATCGTGCTAGGTTTTGCCCAAATTTCTCGCCGTAACC
>DASRJJ010000157.1:0-8765 GCA_035649555.1 Saccharimonadales bacterium (SeqCode) | reverse complement strand
TATTTGCTACAATACGCTTATGGTTCAACCCCATATACGGCATGTGCGCAAAGCTAAACACAGAGAGCCTTTTGACTACATCGTGTATTTCTTTATGGTGGCCACGCCTTTATTTGAACTACCACAGGCTTACGATATCCATAGTAGTCGCAATGCCGAAAGCGTCTCGATATTTACCTGGGGTTTCTTTTTTGTAGACAACTTCGTTTGGCTGACCTACGCAATTAAACGCAAGCTAAAACCGTTGATTTTTATGTATTCAATGTATATTTTGGTGGAAGCGAGTATAGTTATTGGCATCATCCTTTATTCATAAGCTTAACGAAAGCGAGGAGTTATGTCCGAACCTAATCATCAACATAAATTGACTCTGGATTTCCGGTGGGTGGCAGCGGCTTTATTTTTGATCATAGCCATCATGATCATGTTGTGGCAGCCATGGTTGGGGCCGCAGTCGGACACGCGAACTATTGAGGTAACCGGTGATGCAACCATCACCGCCACGCCGGACGAGTTTGTGTTTTATCCCACGTATCAGTTCGAAAACAGCAATAAGTCTACCGCTTTAACGGCACTTAGCAGTAAAAGTGGCGAAATTGTAGCTCAACTAAAAACACTGGGTGTTCCCGAAAACAAAATCAAGACCAGTTCGACCGGATACGATTTACCAGCCGCCACCAAAACGCAAGATGTTACCACTTACACACTGCAGCTTACCATCACGGTAGCCGAACAAGAACTTGCAGAGAAAGTGCAAAATTATTTGCTAACTACCGCCCCGACTGGGAGCGTATCGCCGCAACCTACGTTTAGCGAATCCAAGCGTAAAGAGCTAGAAAAAACTGGGCGCGATGCCGCCGTCAACGATGCCAAAGCAAAGGCTATTGCTACTGCCAAAAATCTTGGTTTTCACTTGGGCAGGGTAAAGACGGTGTCTGATGGTTCTGGTTTTGGGTATGTACCGTACGAAAGCAAAATTACTACCCCCACCGACAACAGCGCCACTCAACCGCAGCTTAATTTGTACCCTGGCGAAAATTCCTTACCTTACCGGGTAACTGTTACCTACTTTGTGCGATAAGCCGCTTGTCTAGCTGTAGCACAAGCGTATAGTTGAAAGAGAACTAATGCTTGTATTAAGGGGTTGGTATGAAAGCAAAACTGTCGCGGGCTAGCGCCACCGAGCATATTGCTTTGCTGTTGCAAGGCATGGCCACCATTCTATTCGGTATTGCCGCCGTTTTCTGGCCAGGTTTAACCAGTGAGGTCTTAGTGTACCTATTTGCCGCATTTTTGCTGGCCGATGGTGTTATTGCACTTGCTTGGGGGCTTATGCGGCTCTCGCATCTAGCCAGGGCAGCACTGATCCTCTTGCTCGGCTTAGCCGAACTGGGCATTGGGTTGTACCTGGTGCGTAACCCAATTATCGCCTTTGCTACTTTTATGCTCATTTTAGGATTGGCACTTATTGTGCGCGGAGTCTTTGCTTTTGCCCATGCCTTTACTAGTAATGGGCTACCGGCAATTAAAATGATGGACGCCATTTTAGGAGTACTTGGCGTTGTGATCGGCGTCTTCGTGCTAGCACAACCTGTTGTTGGCGGATTAACATTTGTGTGGATCCTGGGACTTTACGCACTTGTAAGCGGACCAGTCTTAATTGCTATGTCGGGGCATGTAGCCAAACCAGGTAAAAACGACCTTTAAAAAGCGGCCACATACTGGTGGCATTATGCTATAGTCGCTATATGATTTATGGCATAATCTTGCCTACTTTATTAACTTTTGTGCCTTGGTTGGCCGTACGGTATGTCTTTACTACAAAATTTTCGCGACAAATGACATACGGCCAAAGTGCACGCTATCTTTGGCCGGCGGCGATTGCCTGGGAAATAGGGGTGCTGCTACCTGTTATTCCAATTATTAACGAGACAGAGACATTTGGCATGCATACGATGGGCGGCATTGCGGCGGGCATTCTCTTTTATTTTGTAGTCAAAGCCTACCACTTACGCTTTGGCAGTTGGTGGCAAAAGCCACTGGCCTTATACTTTTTGGTTTGTGGTCTGGGGGTATCGAACGAATTATTCGAGCTTTTGTTAAATAAAACTGGCATAATCGTCAAGGCCGTACATCAAAACGACACCTGGTGGGATCTTACTGCTAATACCTTAGGCGCTACAATGGCTTTTATTTGTGCCGAATTATATCGTTGTTTGCATCGAACCAAAAGGTAAGGGTAAACATCTGGACAAAACCTTCTTATGACTACCTTGTAAAAGATATAAGCGTACAATAGAAGGGTGGACATCACCAAAGATTTCATCCAGAGATTTCCAACAACTACCTTCGAAAAGGGCACGACGATTTTGCTAAAACACGAAACGCCCGAGGTCGTGTACGCTATTAAATCCGGCTTTGTAAAAGGCTATGACATCGACGATACTGGGGCCGAGCAACTGGTGTGGCTAGGTGCAAAGGACGACTTTTTCCCAGTGGTGTGGGCCTTTTCACTCAGCCAAAATGTGCAATATTTTTTTAGCGCCTTCAGCGATGTAGTGGTGCATAAAATTGAACGTGGAGCTTTTTCGCACTTCTTGCAAACAAATCATTCAGCCTTGTTTGAGATGACCAAAAAATTAGCGATACGGCTTTCTGATGCTATACGTCACATCAACGCCGCCGAGAAACCCAAAGCCGAGGATAAAGTCATCCACACCTTGTATTTTTTGTCACACCGCTTCGGGCATATTAACGGCGACGACAACGAGCGCGAAGTGACGCTGCCTATTACTCACCAAGATATCGGCAGCTTACTTGGACTAACGCGCGAAACCGTCACTACCAGCCTCAAACGTCTCAAAGACGCTGGCTATATAGATTACGACAAAGCCCGGTTTGTAATCTACCAGGATAAGCTGGAAGGTCTACTATAAAGTGACTTGCGACCCAAAGGGTGAGCGCAGAAGGTCGCCGCTTAATTGGCGCCAGCGATTTAAAAGCATCTGCTTACGGACAACACGAAGCTGCTGGTTGCGCTCCCGTTGGACCGCTAACCGTAAGGCCATACCAGATATAATCAAGAATGTCATAAGTCCTAGAGGGCTTTCTTTGGCGTGTTCATATAAACGTGGGCGTTTTGGTGTTGCGTTTGTAGCCTTCTCCATAAAGCCTCCTTTCAATGAACAATCTATTTTTTGGGCGGCACCTTCTGGCCGGCTTTACGAGCCTTAGAAATTCCAATCGCTACCGCCTGGTCGCGGCTTTTGACCGTCTTACCAGAACCGCCACTTTTTAGCGTACCTTTTTAAAATTCCTCCATTGTTTTGGTAATTTTTTCTTGGGCTTTTGGTCCGTATTTGTTCATATACTGTCTTACTCTTCTTCCCGACTATCATCATCATTTTTATTAGGCGTTGGTGCTTGTTCGTCATCTTCGTCCTGGCGCAATGGCGTGTCCAAACGCTTGGTTGATGGTTCGTCATTATTAAATGTTTGCAATTGATCGGCCTTTATTAACGCTATGCTCATACTCTTATCCTCCTTAGCCATTTATTGGCATTTTTTACTGTAATATCCTACATAAAAACGGACAGTTAGTTTTTTAACCTACCCATCGTTTGTATACTAGTAAGTATGGCTTTTAAAGAACAACTTAGCGACAAACAACGTATCGAGTTTGCGAAACAACTCGAATACTTCTACGAAATCAGCCACCCTAGTTGGAGGCGGGTGCTTACTTTTTCGTTCCTTAAGGGACTTGCTACCGGTTTTGGTGTCTTTTTAGGCGGCACGATTATAATTGCCCTGCTTCTATGGGTATTGAGTCTGCTTGGACATGTACCGTTTTTGAACGATATTGCCGATTCTGCCCGCGAGAGCTTGCAATAATATAAGTAGAAGGATTGCCCGGGCCAACTCCAAAACTGGGTTTTCCAGACTAGTGTGCCCGCCCTCCAGCAAAAACTACTAGCCCTGAAGGACAGGGTAGTAGTTTTTGCTTCCGGGATTCCGAAAGTCTGGAAAACCCAGTTTTGGAGTTGGTAATGCAGCATATATCTCGCTTGTGATTCAAAAATAATCTGTTAAAATAGATCCATGAAGACTACAGAAAGCCTCGTCATTTTAGATTACGGCTCTCAGTACACGCAACTGATCGCCCGTCGCGCCCGCGAACTGGGCGTTTTTAGTATCATTTTGCCGTTTCGTACTGGGCCGGCCACCATTAAACAATACAATCCAAAAGGGATCATACTATCTGGCGGTCCAAACTCGGTGTACGAAAAGGATGCGCCCGGCCTAAACCCGGCTATTTTAGAACTTGGCGTGCCAGTGCTTGGCATTTGTTATGGACTACAGCTGCTTGCCCAAGCCTTGGACGGCAAGGTCGAACCAGGCACTACCCGCGAGTACGGCAAAGCTACGCTTACACTAACTAGCAAAAGCCAACTCATTAACGACGATTTTGATAATTCTACCATTTGGATGAGCCACGGTGACCACGTAACCAAAGCGCCAGATGGCTTTACAGTAACAGCTAAAAGCGGCAACATCGTTACGGCGGTCGAGGACAAACAGCTCGGCATCTACGGTTTGCAGTTCCATCCAGAGGTGGTGCACACCCAGTACGGACGGCAAATACTAGAAAACTTTATTGGTTTATGTGGGTTTGCCCGCGACTGGCAGGCCGGCTCGATTATTGACGAACAACTAGCTACAATCCGCGAACTGGTTGGCGACAAACATGTAGTTTGTGCGCTTAGTGGCGGGGTTGATTCCTCTGTGGCTGCCACCCTGGTCAACAATGCCATTGGCGGCCAACAAACGTGCATTTTTGTTGATCACGGCTTGCTGCGCAAGGACGAATACGACGAAGTGTTGGCTGCTTACAAAGCCATTGGTCTGCAGGTCAAACCCGTCCGAGCAGCCAAGGACTTTTTAGGCAAACTAGCAGGTGTTGAAGATCCAGAGAAAAAACGCAAGATCATTGGCGCCGAATTTATTCGTATTTTCGAACAAGAAGCTAAAAAAATTGACAATGTGACCTTTTTGGTGCAGGGAACGCTGTACCCAGACGTCATCGAATCGGTGTCTGTTAACGGCCCGTCAGTGACTATTAAATCCCACCACAACGTCGGTGGGTTGCCCGAAAAGATGCATCTAAAACTGATCGAGCCGCTGCGCGAACTATTTAAAGACGAAGTGCGCGAAATAGGGAAGAAACTCGGCTTGCCCGAAACAATCGTCCAGCGGCAGCCATTCCCCGGGCCTGGCCTTGCCATTCGCATCATCGGCGACATTACACCACAGCGAATTGATATTCTACAGCAAGCCGATGCAATTGTACGCTATGAAATCGAGAATCATGCCGTGCGCAAAGATGTTTGGCAATTTTTTGCCGTTCTGCTGCCCATCAAGTCCGTCGGTGTTATGGGCGATGGCCGCACCTATGAACAAGTCGTTGCCATCCGCGCCGTAGGGTCCATCGACGGCATGACCGCCGACTGGGCCCGTTTGCCGCATGATCTGCTAGACAAAATCTCGAGCCGTATTGTCAGCGAAGTAAAAGGCATCAACCGCGTGGTTTACGACATTACCTCAAAACCTCCTGGCACCATCGAGTGGGAATAAAACGCCGATCTTAAAAATGACAAAGAATAATTTGTATTGCATTATATACTATGTATCCTCCTACATTTGAGAAAGCCGTTGAATCGCTTCGCCAGGCCAACCCTGATAAACCCGTCGGTTTGCTCCTACCAGAAGCACTGGGTCGGGTTTCGCTTGGTCCTGGCATATGGCGACAGAGCGGTGTCATAGAAGTTACACCTACAGACCGATTATCGTTTACCCTTCATTGCGATTCTACCGAATTATCTCTATACAACGGATCAGATTTTGAGGATTTTTATAATATTCCTCACTTTTACAGCAAAAGATTCACTAAAATTAATAAAACGAGCCTTGGCTTTAGTGTGCGCAATACCATTAAGCCATACAGCAACATGAGGCATCCGCTTTTTTGGCCTGCGCGTTTGTTGATGGCCGCTATAAAATACCACGAAAACCAAATAGGCAAACCACTGGATGAATTAACCGGTTTTTGGTGGTCACGATACGAAAGCATTAACTTTAATACATACTACACTGTACGAGATAGGCACCCTCAGCCCCATTCAGAAGCCGCCCAAACCGAGGCAGCGTTTGCCACATGGACAGGCCAACAAGCGGAAGCAAATGATTTCACAAAAGTACTAGTCGAAGAGAAGATCGACCGAGACCACAACGGTGAATACGAGGCCGTCATTGCCCATTTTTTACGTTCTTAACAAAAATATATCGATGTTCTTGACTTTACACATGTATTGCGGGCGTAGTATAATAAGACATGGAACAATTCAAAATAGCACTCACATTCGACGACGTATTATTAAGGCCCCGGTACTCGGGGTTTTTGCGTTCCGAGATTACACTCGAAACGCAACTAACACCGCGCATACTGTTGCGTACGCCACTTATCTCGGCGCCCATGGACACCGTAACTGAGCACGAGTTGGCCATCGCCTTAGCCGAAGCCGGCGGTCTAGGTATTATCCATCGTAACTTAACTATCGAAGCTCAGGCCGGGGAAGTCCGCAAAGTTAAAAAGGCTGGCCACCAGGTCGGTGCTGCTGTAGGCTCCCAACCAGGCTACGAAAAACGGGTGGCCGCACTTATTGAGGCTGGTGTAGATGTCATTGTTGTTGATTCGGCACACGGTTTTGCCAAATATGTTATCGATGCCGTGCAGTACATCAAAAAACAGCATGATATTGACGTAATTGCCGGCAACGTCGCTACCCGCGAAGGCGCCGAAGCGCTCATTGCTGCCGGTGCCGATAGTTTGCGCGTGGGCATGGGGCCTGGGGCCATCTGCTCGACCCGCATAATTTCCGGTATGGGCGTACCGCAACTTACCGCCATTTTAGAAACCGCGGCGGCGGCCAAAGGCCACAAAGTAAGTGTCATTGCCGATGGGGGGATAAACTATTCAGGTGACGCGCTCAAAGCGCTCGCCGCTGGTGCCAGTGCTATTATGATGGGCCGTTTGTTTGCCGCCACCGAGGAAGCGCCAGGTGTCAAGCATTACCTCAAGGCTGGGGAAGTACCGTCACGCTTTAAAAGCATCCTTAACGGTTCCGAAAAATATCTGTTTAAAGAATACCGCGGCATGGGTTCGGTAGCCGCCATGAAAAAGGGCATGCAAATCAGTAGCGAAGATGAATTCCACGGTAAAAGCTACAAAAACGACACCTTAATTGCCGAGGGTGTTGAAGGCTTAGTGCCATGCAGCGGTAAAGTACAAAGCCTGGTTACACAAATAGTCGGCGGCATGACCAGCGGCATGTACTACGTTGGCGCGCGCAACTTGCAGGAGTTATGGGACACAGCCGAATTTATGCAAATTACGTCCGCCAGCTTGCAAGAAAGCCACCCGCACGATTTGTTCGTCACTAACCCAGGCGAAAATTATCACTAAATTTTTACGTTAAACCAAATTATGGTATAGTCGTTTTATGAAACATATCTCGGGCATTAACATTTCATCATTTACAGAACCGATACGTGAAGCATTAAAGGGCTACCAGTGGGATTCCGGGGGCAAAGTAGGGTTTGACCTTGATCGGGCTGCCAAGCTAGAACTAACACCCTGAGTTTGTGCAGGTTGGCGGTTTTCTTGCGCTTCCTGAAGGCGCCAACCCAGATATGCTTAAAATATTTGACGAGCTTAGAATGGTGACGGCACTAAGCAACAGATCTGCGCTTATAGAATCGAAAACCAACGCTTAACAATAATCGTCGGGTCTTTTTCGGTACCTGGTGCCGACAAAGTCACCCATCCGTTGTCGTCTTTGCTGACGGTGTAGCCGCTCATAAAATATTGATCTGGGTCGGCGCAGGTTTTATCAGCTACGGCCTTAACGTTTAGAAGGGGGTCGTGAGGCACATCATCGAGATAGGTAGGCACCAGATCGTTGCAAAGGTTCTGCTTGCCCTCTTCGTTAGTAGCAATAGGCGTTTCTTCGGCTGTAATGCTTGGCGGTAGTTTGCCTTCGCGGGTTTCATAGTCGGTTATTGCAAGCAAAAGTAATGCTAAATCAAGCCGACGCGAAGCGTTCCGGCGCTCGTAGTCGTAATCGGCCGGGCGGATCATAACTAGCATTATGCCGATGCAGGCTAACAGCACACCGCCGACAACTACCAGTTCGAGTAAGGTAAAGCCGCCTTGGCGGCTATGGTTTGCTCTCATTTTTTACATTATACGGTATAGGTTTGATGCTTTGCTCAATCTAACCAGATTGTCATTGTTCGTACCAAAATGCCCATGGTACCATAAAAATACAGGATGAATTGGCTCGACCTGATTATTGCCCTCCTGTTGGTCGCTGCTTTTTTTCGCGGCATGCAGGCTGGGTTTGTACAGCAATTTTTCTCGACACTCGGTGTGGTAGTAGGTATCGTATTTGGCGCTTGGATACAGGGGTATTTGATCGGTCTAGCCCATTCGGCACAGTCAAAGTCATTACTAGCGTTAATGGTCATTCTTACGAGTGCAATCTTGTTTATGACGCTTGGTGAGTTTATTGGCTTGCGGCTCAAAAACAAACTCGAACGGATTAGGTTAGCTAAAAAAGTCGACCAGGGGTTTGGGTGCGCGCTTGCGCTAGTTAGTATTTTGGCCGGCGTGTGGTTTGGCTCGGCTATTTTTAACAACGTGCCGGCGC
>DASRJJ010000156.1:0-7485 GCA_035649555.1 Saccharimonadales bacterium (SeqCode) | reverse complement strand
TGTGGTAGGTCTTAGTGTTGCCTTGACGCTCTGAAATTAAAAACCCAACTTTCTCTAAACGCTTTAGTTCCCTTTGAATATTGCCGGCGTCTTCTTTAATAAGTTTGGCAAGCCCGCGAACGTGCGTTTTGAAATCAGGATATTTAGCATAGATCACAACGATCTTGCGTCTAACTCGGGAGGTGATAAATACATCCAACATAAGCTTTATTGTTATTCAAACAACGTAAAAAAGTATAGCGGAGCTTCTTAGTGTTTTCAACCTAATTTAATTTTTCTTCCTGTAAATCTATAATAAAGAATATGCCCTATCTTAAAATCCTAGTGGGAGAGGCGTCTTTCCATGGCAAAGAAGCTTTGACCTACGAATCGGCACAGTCCCTTTCTGTTGGCACTATTGTGACTGTTCCGCTTCGCAATCAGAAAGTCTTGGGCGTAGTGTTGGGCAACGACACAAAACCTTCATTCCAGGTAAAAAAAATCATTGATACTCCTGCGCTTAAGCCCTTACCGAAAGAACTTATAGCCCTCCATGAGTGGATGACGTTTTTTTACCCGGCACCCCTTGGAACTATCACACAGCACTTTTTGCCGAGCTCGCTACCCAAGATAATACTAGAAACAAATGACGGGCAAACTGGGCCACCTACTCAGACCTTACCGCCGCTTACCAATGACCAGCAACAAGCGTTAAAAAGTACAAAAGGGCCCGGCCTACACCTTCTTCACGGTGAAACTGGCACAGGCAAAACTAGGGTCTACATTGAAATCGCAAAACGGCAGTTAGCGCAGGGACGCTCGTCAATTATTCTTACGCCCGAGATTAGCCTTACCTCCCAATTGGCACAAGAGTTTGAAAAAGTACTAGGACGGGCAGTTGTTAAAGTTGTCCATTCGCAGCTATCCCCAAAAATGCGCCAAACGATGTGGGTAAAAATACTGCAATCTAGTAAACCCTTGATTATCATTGGGCCGCGGTCGGCATTATTTTCGCCCCTTAAAAATATTGGGTTAATTGTAGTCGACGAAGCTCACGAAACAGCTTACAAACAAGATAAAGCGCCCTATTACCACGCCAGCGCCGTCGGCGCACAGCTGGCAAAACTACATCAGGCGACATTGGTCATCGGTTCGGCAACACCTTTAGTTAGTGACTACTACATTGCTCAGGCCAAGGATAGACCTATAGTAGAGATGAAACAGATAGCGGCCGACGCATCATCAGCTCCACCACTCGTTACTGTGGTCGATAGGCGTGACAGACAAGCCTTTAATCGTAGTCGCCAGCTTTCGGACACATTGCTTACAGGTGTACAACAAACACTCGACAGGGGCGAACAGGCTTTATTATTCCTTAATCGTCGGGGTACTGCCAGGGTAGTGCTTTGCGAGGCTTGTGGCTGGCAGGCGGTCTGCCCCCATTGCGATCTTCCCTTAACTTACCATGGTGATACCCATAAACTCGTTTGTCACAGTTGCAACTACAGAGCAACAAATGTAACTGATTGCCCGGAGTGTTCTAACCCGACAATTCTCTTTAAAAGTGTCGGCACAAAAGCAATTGTCGACGAGACACAAAGGCTATTCCCTAGCGCCAAAATCCAACGGTTCGATACAGACAATACTAAGCTTGAAAGGTTAGAGGTACAATATGGATCGATTCGGAGTGGTGATATTGATATTCTGGTAGGCACCCAAACACTTGCAAAAGGTCTAGATCTCCCTAATCTGGGTTTTGTAGGGATAATCAACGCAGAGACAGGTATATCCTTCCCTGACTTTAGCGCAGCTGAGCGCACCTATCAATTACTCAGCCAGGTTCTGGGTAGAATTGGGCGCGGACATCGAGCTACTCAGGCCGTAATACAATCTTATTCGCCAGACAGCCTACTCGTTAAAACAGCAATCGCAAAAAACTGGAGCCAATTTTACAACAATGAACTTACAGAACGCTGTCGATTCAACTTCCCCCCATTTTGTTATTTATTAAAACTGAGCTGTCGCCGCGCCACGGCTACCGCTGCAGAAAAATCAGCGACAGAATTAAAAGCTTCCCTTCTTCTGCGCTATAACAACGTTGTTGTGGACGGCCCGGCAGCCTCATTCCACGAAAAGATTCGCAATCAATTCCAATGGCAACTCGTTGTAAAATCGAGATCACGTAGCCAACTATTAAACATTATTAAGGACCTAAAATCAGGCTGGTCGTATGATATTGATCCAATAGATCTTTTGTAATCCGTAAGACAGAGATATAATACACTTTAAGATATGGTAAAAGATGACATTATTACCCTCCCAAACGACCATTTGCGGAGTCGATCCACTAAAGTTGGGTTCGTTAGTGACGAGGTCAAAAAATTAATACGCGACATGGAGCAGGCTACTCTCGACTGGGAGGAGAGCCGTAAACATGAAGTAGGCGTAGCCTTAGCTGCAATTCAAGTCGATAAAGCCCTCCGAGTTGTAATAATCCGTAATGATTTTGACAACAAAAAGGACAAAACCTTTAGTGTTTTTATAAATCCCGCCATAACGAAATACGAAGGAAAAATTGAAGAAGATTTTGAAGGTTGTCTGAGTGTTCCCGATATATACGGCAAGGTACCCCGTCATCAAAAGGTCCGTGTTAAAGCCCAAGATACTTCTGGCCGCGAATTCCGAATAACAGCCGAAGGCTTTTTAGCTCGAGTCTTCCAACACGAAATTGACCACACCAATGGTAAGGTATTTATAGATATAATCAAAGATAAACCGACGGCATTTTTTAAATTAGATAGCAGCGGTCATCTGGAAAAACTTAACTATGAAAAAGACATCAAATCCAATACTATTCTTTGGTAGCGGCCCAGTTGCTGCTGCTAGCTTAGAACTCCTAAACAATGACTTTGCGTTTGAGGCTGTGATAACTAAGCCGCGACCAGCTCACCACAAGGGTGATGTACCTGTATTGACCGCCGCAAGCAAGCTTGGGCTGCCGGTTTTTACTGCCAAAAACAAAATCGAACTGGATGAGCTATTCCGCTCCAAAAAATTCCAAGCAAGTTTAGCAATTTTAATTGATTTTGGCATTATTGTTTCCCAAGAAGTCATTGATGCTTTTCCGCTTGGCATTGTAAACAGTCATTTTTCTCTTTTACCTAAGCTCCGTGGCGCCGACCCAATTACCTTTAGTATCCTGGAAGGAGAGGGAAAAACTGGCATTAGCTTAATGTTGCTTGTCAAAGCAATGGATGAAGGCCCTCTGCTCGCACAGAAGGCCTTTAAAATGCCCGGTGACATGACTACACCAAAACTTACTAAAAAGCTAATACAGCTAAGCTACGAGGCTCTGAAGGCCACAATTCCTGCATACATTTCTGGTACGGTACAACCGCATCCTCAACCAGACGAACCAGCAAGTTATTCACGACGACTTACTAAAGACGATGGTTTACTTGACTGGGAAAAGCCGGCAGTACAGCTAGAAAGAGAAATACGCGCTTTTATTGAATGGCCTAAAAGCCGTGCCGTTCTTGGAAACACGGAGATTATTGTGACCAAAGCTTGTGCTGTGTCCGGCGATGGAAAGCCTGGACAAACCGACATTAAGGATGGTCTACCACTAGTGTATTGTCGTCAGGGCGCACTTGTGCTCGATACCGTAAAACCTGCCGGAAAAAAGGAAATGCCCGGAAAGGCATTTCTTACTGGCTACAAAGCGAACTTTCTAAGCAGCTAGATCGTAATCATCACGTCTTGCTTGGGGTGGCATGCTGGGACCGGTAGGATACGGGGGTTGTGGCGCTTGCCCATAAGGAGGCTGCGTCATAGGCGGTTGCTGGTAAGGATTCGCTGGAGGTTGCATAGGCTGTTGAGGTGCCGGGGGTTGCTGTTGCATGGGCGCAGAGGGCATCATCGGGGGTTGGCCCTGATTTTGCTGGCTGGCAGTTAGAATCTGGGGTGCAGCTTGGCCAATCTCTGCCTTAAGCCTCTCAAACTCAGCCGAAACCACGTCTTTGTAGTTTGGGAAGTTGGTCTCGAGCCAACGCAGTGCGCCTGCTTCATCGTTGCGGTCTATAAACTGCTCGAACTCACTTAGTTGGGCGTCGGTCATCCTTTCGGCTAACTTCATACCCACACGCATCTCTAGAGTTTCGTAAATATGGGCCAGAAGCTTTTTCTTTTCTTCTTCGGGCAAGCCGGCAAGTCCCAGTTCTTGTAGTAGTGTATCGTCGAGTTTAATCATTGTATTCCCCTATCCTTACCAATTCTATCACTTATCTAAAACTATTAAAGACTCCTAGATATTGTTTCACGAGTGAAAAACTCTATCCTATCGCCTTCTTGCAGTTCAAGTTTTGCAAGGGTGTGTAGACTTACTCCACACATTTCGCCCTCTAGTACCTCTTTTACATCCTGTGGGCCACGTTTTAAGTTTGTTACCTCTACCTCGGCAAGATGCTCGTCGCCTCTTAATACATGGGCCATGGCTGGAACTTGTAGCTTACCTTTCGTCACCTCTCCGCCGCATATAATCTCTGATTTGGTAGTCTTAAAAACACCGCGAACTACTAGACGGCCAAGTTCTATTTCCTTGATTTCGGGTGCCAAGAGTTTACTTAACTCGACCCGCACATCATCAATAAGCTCGTAAATAACCCTGTAGACGCGGATGTCTACCTTATCGCGCGCTGCCAGGCGCTTGATGTTAGTTGGGATAAGAATGTTAAATCCGTAGATTATTGCTCCGGCAGTTGATGCTGTATAAATGTCGTTTTCGGTAATATTGCCTACTCCGAAGCTTACAACGCGCACGGCTACTTCATCGGTATCAAGGGCTTTTAGACTGTCAACCACAGATGTAATCGAACCTTGCACATCGGCACGAACAATAACGTTTAATTCCTGGATCTGATTACTGCGGTTAATAATTCGGATGAGTTCGCTACTATTGACGTCGGAGAAGGCGCCACTGGTTTTTTTATTGAGCCGCTGTTGCTCAGTCAATATGCGGGCTTCTTTTTCAGTCGTAACCACACTAAATTCTTCGCCGAATTCGGGAAGGGTTTTAAAGCCAGTAATAATTACCGGCGTTGATGGTGTTGCTTGTTGCAATTCTCGACCCTCGACATCTGTTAATGTCCGTACCTTGGCATATGTTGTACCTGAAACAACAAAGTTTCCCTGTCGTAAGGTGCCCTCTTCTATTAGGGCATTAGCAACCGGGCCTCTCCCCTGTTCCAGATGGGCCTCAATAATTAATCCGGATGCTGGGCCGGTAGCAACAGCACGCAAACCCTCCACATCAGCCACTAACAAAATCATATCTAATAGCTGATCAATCCCTTGCTTGGTTTTTGCTGAAACTTCTACAACAACTGTGTCGCCACCCCACTCTTCTACCAGCAACCCCTGCTCTGACAACTGTTGCTTAATTCGATTGGGGTCGGCACCTTCTTTATCGATCTTGTTTATAGCTACGATGATTTTAACATCGGCTTTTCGTGCAAAGCGGATTGCTTCAATTGTCTGAGGTTTTATGCCGTCGTCAGCCGCGATCACAATAATTGCTATATCCGTAAGGTGGGCACCATGTTCGCGAATGGCAGCGAATGCTTCGTGCCCAGGGGTGTCCAGGAAGGTTATGGCTCGGTCGTTGTGCTGAATTTGATAGGCCGAAATATGCTGTGTTATCCCACCAGCCTCAACTTTAGCCACCTGAGCCTCGCGAATAGCGTCGAGCAAACTAGTCTTACCGTGATCAACGTGGCCCATAACCGCTACTACCGGCGGACGCTGCACGGCATTATCCTTGGGTGTCTTCTTTTTTTCACGAGACGACGGAACAACAGTTTCAATTGCCTTTTTTGCAAGCTCAACATCGAGTCCAAGCTCACCAACAATAATCTGGGCTGTATCGAAATCGATTCGTTCATTAATGGTGGCCATGACGCCATTCTTCATTAATTCGCTAATTAGACGAGGCGCGGGCAGCTGCAACTTTTCCGCCAGGGTGCCTACGGTGATCAGGTCTTCTATCTCGATTGTTCGGGCCATGAGCACCCCTTTCTGCCGACGGCGTTATCTACATACTAGCTAATACTTTTTAAGCTTAGGGCGATTTTGCGCGAGTCAGTATCGATATCTAACACTTTAAACTGTTTTTTCTCGTTCAACTTAAAAATTTGCTGGGGATCTACCGCTTCATCATTACTCATCTCTGACACATGGACCAAGGCTTCTACAGCCGGGCTGAGCTGTACGAAGGCGCCGAATGGAGTAATACGGGTAATCTTGCCTTCTACGACGTCACCCTTGTTAAATGCCTTGACTTCTTTAAGCCACGGATCTTCGGTCATCTGTTTAAGGCTGAGGCTGAGGCGATCTTTGTCGATAGCAATAATTTTGGCTTTAACTGTCTCGCCAACTTTGACGTAGTCGCGTGGATCTTCGACACGCTCCCAGGAGATTTCTGAGATATGGATCAAACCTTCAATGCCTTGTACGTTCACAAAAGCACCGAAGTCAATAACACCAGTCACAACACCTTCGACAGTATCGCCAATCTTAAGCTCTGCGAATCGAGCCTGCATGTCGTCTTTTACGGCTTCTTTCTCAGAGAAGATAAGCTTATTGTCTTTGCGGCTTACATCCAGTACGCGCGCACGAATAGGCTTGCCTACTAGCGCGTTTAGTTTTTGTAAAATCTCATCTTTGTCGGCACCAGATACGCGTGGGTAATGGCCGGCGGCCAACTGGCTAACGGGCAAAAAGCCACGAATGCCTTCGAGTTCTACGAGTAAACCACCTCGGTTAGCGTCGTAAGGCGAAATCTCAACAACTTCTTGTGCGTCAAAAATACGCTTGAGCTCATCCCAACCGCGGTCTTTGGCGGCACGCTTCATGCTTAAGAGTGCATAGCCTTCTTCTAGCTCAGGGTCGATAACGCTAACTGTAACAGTTTGTCCTGGCTCGAGTTGCTGACCATGGCCAATTTCTCGGCGCATTACTACCCCTACTCCACGAGCACCGAGATCAATCCATACCTCGTGTTTTTTGACGGAGCTTACAACGCCCTCTACGACGTCGCCAGCTTCCAGTTGCTTAAAATCTTGACCTGCAAGCAGATCATCCATTGATATTGTTTTAGACATGAATTACATGCCTCCTTATAGTGTATTTTCTGTCAGCGAGACATACGCCTCACTGCAAGATTATCTGTATTATACCTGCTTCTACACCTTAGGTCAAAGGCTTCAAAAAATGCTACACTGGGCTCATGTATTTAGGGATTGATATTGGGGCGACGAAAACACTGCTGGCTACCTTTACCAACAAAGGGGATATTAAAGAACGGATAAAGTTCCTTACCCCAAAAAATTATGCAAAATTCAAGATTGAGTTATCAGATAATGTTGCAAAATTATCAACGAATACTTTTACGGGCTGCTGCGTTGGCGTACCTGGAAGATTGGATCGAAAACAAGGCATAGGGATTGCTAT
>DASRJJ010000155.1:0-2677 GCA_035649555.1 Saccharimonadales bacterium (SeqCode) | reverse complement strand
TTAAGCATCTAGTTGCTTTTTTAGACAAACACCCCAGTTACGGGACTGCCGCCTGCAAACTTTTGCACGCCGACGGTAAAACCATCGACAGTACCGGCGACCAATACACAGTTTGGGGCTTGCCGTATCCGCGCGGCCGCGACGAACCAGATAGCGCGATATACGACAACCAAACCGACATTTTTGGCGCATCTGGCGGCGCCAGCATGTACCGCGTCAAAATGCTCGAGCAAGTTGGGTTGTTCGACCAGGATTTTTTTGCGTATTACGAAGATATCGACCTCAGCTTCCGTTCGCAACTGGCTGGTTGGAAAGTTGGGTTTGTGTCGCAATCTATCGTCTACCACGAGCAGGGTACAACCAGTGCCCGCGTTAAAGGCTTTACGACCCAGCAATACATGAAAAATGTGCCCATGGTACTTATCAAAGATGTGCCGGGTCGTCTGTTTTGGAGGGTGTTGCCACGCCTTACGCTAGCGTACAGCATCTTTTTTATAAATGCCTTTGTAAAGCATGGCCACGGTTGGCAAGCGACAAAAGGATTTTGCAAGGGCTTTATTTTGCTGCCAAAAAAGCTGGCGCAGCGCCGTAGTATTCAATCTACACGGAAAGTCTCGGTTGACTATATCTGGAGCCTATTTTTACATAACTTGCCACCGAACGCTCGAAAGCTTAAGAAACTCCGTGCTTTTTGGTGGAAACTGACCGGCCGACGATAATTGGCGCCAATGCCGCACCGGCCAGAAGCCACCACTGCGACGCCACGGCCTCATTACTCCAAGTATGCAGTAGCGTATTCATGACGACATATCCCCAAAAACCGGCAATTAATACCGTGCCGATCCAATCTTTCCGGCACCACAGGTTGTAGTAAACCAGTACAGAGATTGCCGCAAAAACCAACAACCCCAAAACACCAACTTCGTACGCTATCTGCACATAATAGTTTTCGGTAAGCTGGCCACCACCGGGGTCGCGAATAGAGGCGAGTCCAGCCGTGCCAGGCCCGTGACCCTGCGGCTGGTCAATAACACCATCCAGTCCTTCACGTACAAGTTGGGCGTGATAATCATTTGAATCTAGGTCGTTTGTTTCATCGACGGTAGCGTGCGTGATATATCCCTGAAAAAATGGAGTATTTCGCAAGGCGAAAATACCCGCCACAAGTAAAACCGGCACTAAAACAACCAAAGGCCAATATCGTTTACTGACATTTCGCATTTTGTCTTTATACCCCCACCATAAAATGATTGATACGGCAAGAGCTGTCCCTAGCCATGCGCTACGCGAAAATGTCAAAAAGAGCGCCAATCCGTGGAGCAACAACAAGCCGACAAGCAATGTTCTGCGACTGTCACGAATTTTAATAACCAGAGCCGTTAATATACTAACGGGTACCAATAAATATGCACCCAGGGCATTTGGTTCACGAAGTGTCGACATTATTCTCGGTAGGGCAGGGTTGTCATCGATAAAAAAGGCAGGGCGGGCACCTCGCTCCAAACCATAGCCAAAGTGCGTTAATACATCTTTGGGTAAAAAGTATTGCAACACACCCAGCAAGGCAACTACAGAGGTCACCCCTATTACAATCTTTATAACCGAACTAAATACGAACTTATCACGATTAAGAAGTGCGGCGCCAAAGCCAAGCAGTAAAAAGCACCATAAACGGTTATTGTAAACAATGCCGAGTGCGGCGCTTTCGCTAAAAATACCTGGATGTACCGCCCACAACCCCAGATGAACCAAGCCGTATATAACCCCGCCGCCTAGTAACCAATAGAATAACCTCCCCCCTGCCCGTTCTACAAAAATTAAACAAATTGTGAACAAAACCAATCCAAATAGCACTACGTCTTTAGCGATCTTCCATACTTCTACCCCCCCTGTAAAACTACTTAGCCACTGTGCCAAAAAAATATGAAACGGCATGTAGATAAGCAAGATGAAGAAGCCATAATAAGGAATGCGACGCAAGGTATGCATAGGTTACAGTATATTATTACTTTGTAATAATGAAACCGGCGGTATTCGGCAATAAGTAAGCAAGCTTACTTATTGCCTCCGTTCCTAGGTTATAATGAAAAGTCATGGCAGCCCGTAAACATATCGTTATTGATGCCCGGATCCGCCGCTCTAGCACCGGTCGGCCCCTCGATATGCTGGTTGAGGAACTGCAAAAAATTGACCATTATCATAGATATACCGTCATGGTACAACCAGACGACAATTGGAAAATGCACACCCCAAACTTCCATACCCTCCCCTGCCCTTTCCCGCAGTTTTCACTCAATCCGCTGCACGAACTTCGCTTTGCCTGGCAACTATACCGTCTAAAAGCCAACGTAGTACACTTTGGCATGACCCAGCAACCCCTGCTCTATTTTGGCCACATCGTTACCTTTACCCATGACCTAACAATGCTGTTCCATGTGCGGCGAGGGAATACCCCGGCGCTTGTTTACTGGTTAAAAATGAGACTGTACCACTTCCAGTTGTGGTGGTCACACCGAAAATCGACCACCATTATTACGTTTGCCCAAAAAACTGCACACGAGATTCGTACACTACACCCATTTACAAAAAATAAGCTAGTTGTCGCCTACCAAGCGCCGGGCGTCTCTGCCGAACATACTGCCAAAAAGCCCCAGCAGGATTTTGGTGACTACATTAT
>DASRJJ010000154.1:0-3189 GCA_035649555.1 Saccharimonadales bacterium (SeqCode) | reverse complement strand
CCTGGTTCCCCTGCCCTTGCGCGCTGCGTAGCATAAAGAACAGCAACGCCCCAATTAATAAGACTGGTAGTAACGAAATACCGATGCTTGCCAATGTCGAACCGGTTGACGATTCCGACTTGTACGACACTTCTACTTTGTTCGAATCTAAGCCTTCTTCTTTAAGGCTGGCGGCCGGGTCTTTAAACGATTTTAGGGTCGCAGAATCTTCACCCTTCTTAGTAATTGTCAGTTCGTTACCCTTGACCTCGATTTTTTGGTATTGGCCTTGGTTGGCTTCTTCAACGACCTGTGTAAAGGGAATTGTTTTGAACGAACTAGGCTGAGCGTAGGCCGCAAAAATAATTAAACCAAACAAAATAAGTAGCGCGATAAAACCAAAGTTTCGGAAGCCGCGCTTGCCGTTTTTACTACCCATACTACCTCGAAAAGACTTTTTAGAATCCATATCAAGTGATTATACATCTTAGGGAAGGGAAACCCAAAGGGGTTTTGCCCGGCTCACTCCCTTCCGGTAGCGATCTTATTATTTATTGTGTCCATGGGGTTCGAGTTTGATTTTTTCTTTGCCGAGCGCCAGTAAGTGGCCAGCATCTATATCCGCCAATTTGCCTGGGGTAGCGGTTTTGGCAGCGATTACAAGGTGGTCAATCATGGCTCGGTCGAAATTAATAATGCCATTGCGACGCAGCCAGGCGGCCATTATCTCCTTAGCAACTGTGTAGGGCAGTTGCAAATACCATAAGCGGTCGAGTTCGTCCCTCGCCGGTTGTTTTTGCAGATCTTCCTCTAACAGCTGGTCAATTTGAATGTTGATTTTACCAGCTTGTTCGACCCGGCGCAGTAAATCCGCGCGGTCGGGCCCTGTAAAACGCGACAAAATATGTTTGCGAATATAGTTACGCAGGTAGCGCTCGTCGGCATTGGTGCTGTCTTCGTACCATGCCAGATTGTATTCGCGAGCATAGCTTAAAATATCGCTTTTACTCCATGTAAGCAGTGGCCGCACCAGTTCTTTTGTACTAATTAGCGAGCTTAGTCCCTTACGGCCAGTGCCACGCAGCATATTGATGATGGCTGTTTCGAGCATATCGTCTTGGTGATGTGCAGTAATGATTGCTCGTGCGCCCTGCTCTGCCCTAATATGTCGCAAAAAGGCATAGCGGGCTTCGCGCGCTTTGGCCTCACTGGCGGTGGGGCCCAGTTTGCCGCTTTTGTAAAACACTGGCAGATTGTAATGATTGGCCAATTTTTGAACCAACTTACGGTCTTCGGCCGAATCCTCCCGAATGCCATGGTCAAAATGGGCCACTACTAACTCTAACTTTGGTTTTTTGGCCAACAAATCTAGTAATACCACCGAATCAACCCCACCCGACACTGCTACCACATATTTACCAGGGCTTATTTGTATATTCATGCTGTAATTGTAGTATATTCTTGTATCGTACGATTGTTACTTATCAAGAATTAAAATTTTCGTCTCAATATGGCAAATGCACCATCTATTAATTGGATTAATGAGGCAAAAATCAGCGCTGCCAATAAAGGCCCGCGATTGAAAGCCGAAAATCTTCGTAAGTTGATTGCCGAATATATCCTTAATACCGCAGCTACTAAAAAGATTACTACCCGGAAAGTACCGTGCCCCTCGCTTGCAGATTGGGCCGAAAGCTCCCTACCGGGTCCGACGAGACTCCGCATCTGTAACCCCGACAGGTACCCAGATGACCAATCCGCCATAGAGGGCGAATTTAGGCGAGTACAAGGCACCCCGTTACTCCACCCCAGCGTCCAGGCTGCATTGGCTACACTAGGCGTTGAGTATTCTGTATACTATCCTCCTTACGAATGCCCTACGGATCCTTTGCAGGTCCCAATGGTAGGCGTACGCGACGACAAAGAGACCGCCTTTGTCTGCTGTCTTATTCCACAAAACACAAAACCCAATGGCTGGCCTATAAAGCAACTTATTCCCGGAAGGGTCACAATACTTACCAGTTCCGAACTGGCGACAGTGACCGATATGAACCCTGCTGAAATCAGTCCTTTTAGCTTGCCGACTTCAGTAACAACGTGTATCGATTCTTCGGTGATGAAATTAAAAGAAGTAGCAATGAGCGGGGGCACACCAGAAACTACGCTAGTTATGAGTCCAAAAGAGCTTGGTAGGCTGCCCCTTGCCTACACCGCAACTGGGCTAGCCCTTCCACTATAAGCCCACCGCACTAGCCAACAGGGGCAAAATCTGCTATATTTGATCTGTTCTGATTTTTCGAGGCGGCGTAGCTCAGCTGGTTAGAGCACAGGACTCATAAGCCTGGGGTCAGTGGTTCAAGTCCACTCGCCGCTACCACCTATATAAAACATACTTCACTCAAAAACCTATACCACAGCCGCTGGGCTATTTTGGTTTACTTGCACACACGCAGCTAGGTTACAAGATTAGATTTTTATGGTAATACTAATTAACTGCTAAATAATACATGTATACTAGCAGTGAAAATTATCCAGAGGAAAAACCCGCTCAAGATAGCTCGCTTGCTTTAGTAGCAGAATACATAGGTATAGCCGGACTCGTTGCAGGTGATTTTGACCCAGCGGCTGCAATTGGCAACTGCATCGAAGCAGAAACTGTTGGAGGCAAAACGCAAGCTGCAGCAACGCTAACACAACAGCTCTATCAACAAGTATACAAAAATACTACCCGGAAGGCGGAAATCTTTGCCCGAAATATTCAAGCACTAAATGTTTTAGGCGGTGTTTTCTTTGCAGATCTCAACCGGGTGTGGGCGCAGGCCGAAGAATTTATAAATCGGCCGCCCATGGAACAGATGATAGAATCGGCCGCCGAAGCGAGCTGGCGGAGAAGACTAGAGGGCTACGTTTTATCTGATCGAATAGCTATTTCTGGCATATCCGAGGGAATAAAATTATGCATAACCCCAAAAATTTATACTAAATTGCCAGTCGATGACGAGAGCGGACAGGCCGGCTATGTATCGGCAACTAGGGGTGAATATACAATAGATGCACCAAACTCTGGACAGAACATCGGACTTGATGGAGTAATGGGTTTTAATGCACCCATACTCGTCAAAACAGTTAGCAATGCAGAGGTAAGTGCGGTTGAAGCATCAATGTCTAGTTCGGAAGCCAGCCAGGAACATCGAAAGACCGCCCTTGACC
>DASRJJ010000153.1:0-2409 GCA_035649555.1 Saccharimonadales bacterium (SeqCode) | reverse complement strand
GTGTGATGTAGCATGTGGAAAATACCGGCGTACTGTCTCTTTGTCGATGGTTTTGATGAGCCCTAGCTCGCGCAGCTTTTCGCCCATAAACTGTTCCATCTGTTTTTCGTACTCTTTGAGGACAGTGCCGGGTTTGAGTAGGCCACAGGCATACGTTTGGGCCTCCTGCACGGCGGTGTATATTTGCTCTTGTCGGCGCGATGGTTTGCCGCCAAGCACCACTGTGCGGGTTATGTCAGCGGCGTAGTTTTGCACCGACGCGCCAACATCCAGCACCACCAGTTCGCCGCTAGCCAAAGCATGGTTATTGGCAACGTTGTGCAGTGTGCAAGCGCGTGGGCCACCGGCGACAATTGGCTCAAAAGCATGGCCGTCGGCGCCGCGCCTGCGAAAGCCGCGGGTTATGTCAGCCTCTAACTCGTATTCAAAACCGTACTTGGCCAAGCTGCTGGATCGAGTAACTTCTTTAAGCGTATCTACCGTAATATCAATCGCACTCTGTATAGCTGCCAGCTCTGGCGGTTGTTTAACCGCGCGCATTTTGGCTAAATGTTGGCGAAGGTCGAGAAGTTCTAGGCTAGGATTGGCTTCTTTCATACGTTTAATAACACTTGCGCGGGCCGGGTTGGTGTACAAGCCCCAAGCATCCAAATACGCCGGACCAGCGGCTAGAGTAGCGACATGTTGAACCTTTTTTAGGCGCGCCTCTAGCTGTTTCCAACCCTCCTTATCGTTTAGCACAGTCTGAATGCCAGATATTCGCGAAAGTGCTTGCGGGTCCACGGCACCGTCGAACGCCTCGCGCACCGATTCGCGCGCTGGGACAATCAAATACTCTTTTTGTTTGTCCATAACCAGCATAATATCCGGCTCGGCAATACCGGTTAAGTACCAAAAGCTACGGTCCTGGTGGAATGGGTAGGCTTCGTCACTAGCGCGTTGCAACAAACCGTTGGCTGTCAAGACAATCGGCGCGGTCCCAGTAAACAGCTGACGCAACCGCTCGCGGTTACCACTAAAAAATTCAGGCCCAAAATACTCCTTCATGTAGGCAGTATAGCAAATGGCTGTTTGTGTAGTTCCAGGGAGTGCATGGATAATTATTTGACCTTTGCCTACAGTGTTTATAAAATAATCAACCTATGCCTGAAAATGGGGAAAAACTCCAAGCGATGCAACTCTGGGCCGCTGGTGCCGAAGAAGCCTTGTCGGCCAATTTTACCCCATGGGTCGGTGCGCTCGATCTGGGGAGGCTGGTTGCTGCCGAGGACGCCCGGGTAGACCGGTTCAGTCTCGTGCCAATCACAAGCCCGCCAGAGCACCCAGCTCCGTCCGTTTTCGCAATTGGGTCATATTTTAGATTACCCCCTGATATCATCATTAACGAAGGGCCGCACCAGAAAACTTTCTTGCAAACGGCGTGTGCAATTGGCTTGTCATACGAAAATGAAGTCCAGGGCATAGCAGCAGGCTGTGTAGTGCCCGGTGGGGTGGCGGTTAGACAAATCCAGGGAACTGTCGGACCACACAGCGCCGGACACTATTATGGCCGCTTTGCCTGGCAAGACCCGCTGGTTAGAGGCTGGATAGATATTGCCGGAAAACTAGGCGCGCAGCAAATTAGCATTCTCGGCAGTAAAAATAGCCAGTGGGCTTTAGATGCCGGCTTTCCGCGGCTTCAGAAGGAACTACACAAGGCAGGCAAGCCAGTGCCCAAACGGAAAACAGATTTGACCCCGGAACAAACAATAGAAGCCACAGCAAAGGGGATTGCAGCTCTGGCCAAAAATTATGACGATGTAGCCGACCGCCTGAGATTCACAGAACAGTCAGACGGCAACTGGTACTTGGATTTGCCGGCTAGGGGTTAATCGCCCTTTTTTTAGCTCTTCTACTGGGGGCTTTCTGGCAGCCTTAGAGCAAGTTCAGCACTTGCTCTAAGAGGTACGAAAGTCTGTTTCATAATGCGAGATAGTTGTGAATGGCAGCGGCCTTAACTGGGCCCACTATACCACTTAGTTCCTCTTGTGAGGTCTGACGAACTGCTTGTGCGCTACCCAATAATCTAATTAGTTTTTTGCGGGTTGCCGGGCCAATGCCGGGTATGTCGTCAAGCACGCTTTTGGTTTGGCGTTTGCGTTTTAAGGTGGAATGGTAGCTAACGGCGAAACGGTGCGATTCGTCCCGAATCCGCTGCAACAACTTAACCAAGTTGGTGTTGTGGGGCACATTTACCAACACAAAATCATCGCTCTCAGTCGTAAACCCTCCCAACTTTTGCAGCACGTTTGTTTTGAGGTTTACGACAGACGCATCTTTTTTAATGACAATTTGCTCTTCCCTTTTAGCTAGGCCAATGAATGGAATGCCCTGCTGGCCCATCTCGTCGCGGGCGCGCGTGGCGGCGTC
>DASRJJ010000152.1:0-2010 GCA_035649555.1 Saccharimonadales bacterium (SeqCode) | reverse complement strand
GGACGCTGCCGACGGCGCAGCCAAATAACCCCAGCCACGAATGCCAGAACAACAAATAGTATGCCCCCGCTGATAAGTTGGGTTTTACTGCCTGGGAGGTTCACACCAAAACCTCCTCTGCAGCCTGGGCGACCCCAAGTAGTTCACGGTCGCTACGCTGTACGCCCATAATTTGGAGGCCTACTGGCAGGCCATCGCTAGCCAAGCCAGTCGGTACAACAACAGCAGGAATACCAGCAAGACTGGCTGCCACCGTCATAACATCAGCCAGGTACATTTTGAGCGGATCGTTAGCATTCTCGCCAATCTTAAAAGCGGTGGTGGGTGCGGTTGGACCAATTAAAAAGTCAACCTTAGCAAATGCCTCATTAAACTCGTTAATAAGTTTTGTACGCACTGTCTGCGCCTTGCGGTAATAGGCGTCGTAGTAGCCGCTAGATAGCACGTAGGTGCCAATCATAATACGACGCTTGGCTTCTTTGCCAAAGCCTATGCCGCGCGACTTGCCGTAGCTGCCGTTTAGATCTCTGCCTTCTTCGCTAGCAAATGGATAACGTTGGCCGTCGTGGCGCGCCAAATTGCTGCTTAGTTCTGCCGGAACGATAATGTAATACACAGCTAAAGCGAGCGGAAGCGAAGGTAGGCTGATTCTGGTAACCTTGGCCCCTGCGGCCTGTAGTTTTTTAGCGGCCTCTTCAATTTTATTTTTAACAGCCGGGTCTACCCCTTCACCCATCCATTCAGTAATAAGACCGAACGTTTTACCTTTGAGTGAACTGGATGCATTAGCGTAGCCTTTAGGGTTACGTTCGATGGTAGTACTGTCGAGCGGGTCACGGCCAGCCATAACATCGACAACGAGCGCTGCATCTTCGACAGTGCGAGTAATGGGGCCCATGACATCGGTACTGCTAGCCATGGCTACCACACCGCTGCGCGACATTAGCCCATAGGTTGGTTTGTAAGCCACAGCACCCACAAAGCTGGCAGGCTGGCGGATTGAGCCGCCGGTGTCGGTACCCAAGGCAAACGGCGCCATATCTAGCATAACGGCTGCCGCCGAACCGCCGGACGAACCGCCCGGTACACGAGTTTTATCCATAGGATGTTTGGTAACAAAAAAGTCGCTGTTTTCGGTACTACCGCCGTGAGCAAAAGCGTCGAGGTTGGCCTTGGCAACACAAATGGCTCCCTCGGCTTCCAGTTTTTCAACCACTGTCGACTGGTACGGCGCGGTAAAACCACGGAGCATATTACTAGCCGCAGTGGTTTCGGCCCCAAAAACTAAATAATTGTCTTTGGCGATAAACGGTACACCCGCCAAACGGCCAACGTCCTCGCCTTTGGCGGCAGCGGCATCAATTGCTGCGGCGCGCTCGCGCGAACGTTCGGAAATGATACTAATAATGGCATCGTACTCTTTTTTGTCTTCGATAGTTTTAAGCGCACGCTCAACAAGGTCCACCGCTTTTAGCTGGCCAGTTTGCACTTTGGCGGCCAGGTCGGCAATCGGCAGCCATCGGCTCATGTAATCATCCTTTTTACTTTGATATGGCGGTCTTGGACGTTCGGAGCCTGGCGTAGTAGTTCGTCGGGACTAACACCGTAATCGGCCACCGTATCGTCGCGCATAACGTTCGTTAGGCCGGTTACTTGCGTGGTGGGCTTAAGCCCTGCTACGTCGGCTTTCTGAACTTGCTCAACATATTGCAAGATGGTACTAAGTTCCTTTTGATATAAGGCAATTTCATCTTCGGTAATGTCGAGACGGGCAAGCTGAGCCAATTTAAGCACATCATCACGCGTAAGCTGGGTCATATTTGGATTAGTATAGCAGTTTTATCGGTGTTAGAGCAAGGATGCTACTAGTCGGTTGCTTCCGCAACTGCCGTAGCGCCGGCTAAATGAATGACTAGATAAGCAGGATTGCCGTCAGTTTTATATTCCGGCAAAAACAAAGCGCAGTGGAAATCATTTGGAGACATCTCCCAGCTCGTAGCCTTGTCATCT
>DASRJJ010000151.1:0-4440 GCA_035649555.1 Saccharimonadales bacterium (SeqCode) | reverse complement strand
GCGGAAGATATTGTCGATGAACAATAGCACGTCTTTTCCGGCGTCGCGGAAACTTTCGGCCATGGTCAGGCCAGTCAAGCCCACACGCAAACGGGCGCCCGGGGGCTCGTTCATCTGGCCAAAGACAAGCGACGTCTTGTCCAGCACGCCGGCTTCTTTCATTTCTTCGTACAGGTCGTTACCTTCACGGGTACGCTCACCCACACCGGCAAACACCGAGTTACCACTGTGGAACTTGGCAATGTTGTTAATCAGCTCCTGGATGAGCACGGTTTTACCCACACCGGCACCACCGAACAACCCAACCTTACCACCTTTTACGATGGGAGCGATGAGGTCGATAACTTTAATACCTGTTTCAAGAATTTCAATACTGCCAGATTGGTCTTCTAGCGATGGAGGGGCACGGTGGATCGGCGCACGTTTTTTAAAATTATTCTCGGGCTTTTCATCAATCGGTTCGCCGACCACGTTAAACATACGGCCCTGGGTTTCGTCGCCAACGGGTACGCTAATTGGCGCGCCAGAGTCGGTTACAACGTCGCCCCGCTTAAGGCCATCGGTGCTAGCCAAGGCGATAGTGCGGACAGTGGTCTCGCTTAGGTGCTGCGCAACCTCCAAAACCAAATCTTTGCCGTTTAATTTTACCGTAAGGGCGTTATTGATTGCAGGCAAGTGGCCTTGCGCAAATTCAACGTCCACCACCACACCGACAACCTGGACAATTTGTCCGGTGGCGGCCTTTGTTTTATCTTGTGTCATTGTTGTCATTATACTATCTCCATTTTATCTCTAGTAGCATCGTTAATTCTCATGGGCTTCCTAATCTTCTTTCACATCTTCATTCGCAGGGTTAAAGCGTCTTACCAAAGAAGCATATATTTCTTGGACCGAGGCGACCGAGGATGCCACTACGGTTGGTCTCAACACAATTAGACTATCATCCGCTTCAGCCGCCAGCCTAAGCCTTTCTAGCCCAGCTTGATAATTCTCCTCAGGTGTCAATGCTTTTCGGGTACCAAAATTTTTTACCAGTGCTTCTACGCAAACTTCCCGGCAAACTGCTTGGTAATGCGGGTCGATCCCTGGTTGCTGTAGTACATTGGCCGCAAAATATAGGCTTTCGGTCATTTCATAGCCTCCGCGCCGCCAATAGTAGCTAGCTTGGCATAGTTACCCTGTAAGGCGATAGGCAGAAATTGATATGCACTAAGCAGCCGGACACGTGCCTTTTGTACCGATGGGGTTTGTGGAACGCTAGACAATTCACTAATATTCGGGTAATTGTGAGAAAGGAAGATCTGCCCGCTATTCTCACCAAACACATCAGTCGCAATACGCATAAAATTAAGGGAAAGCCGCCCAACCGCAAAAGGCACCTCGCAAAGCGTTTTTCCATCTGTGTCTTTTATGGCTTCAGGAAGATTATTTACCACTACTAGCGCTGTTGCGGCTTCTATTATTGGCCGGTATCGTTCGGCATGTTCAGCAATTTCCCCACGAGCCCATGCTCCCCCCACATCGGCTTGATATTCATTAGGCAAGGTATACTGCCCGAGAGAAGGCAAAAGTTGGATACCGTTCCTTGTTAATACCTGTTCTATACCAGTAAAAGCTTCACTCCTTGGTTGCTCTGCTAAAGCTTGGACGAGAAAGACCGTACGCTGGGTCATTTCATAGCCTCCGCGCCGCCGGTGATTTCGGCGAGCTCTTGGGTGATGGCTGCTTGGCGGGCGTTGTTGTACTCGAGCGTGTAGTCGTCAATCAAGTCACTAGCGTTATCGGTGGCGTTTTTCATGGCGAGCATGCGCATCGATTCTTCGCTTGCTTTGGCGTCGAGCAAGGCTTGGTAGATTTGAGCTTCTAACAAACGCAGGGTGGTGGACTTTAGTAACGCTTCGGCCGACGGTTCAACCGTTGCGGTAGCCAACTCAGCAGGTGCTTCAAGTATTTCGTCCTCGTCAAAGGTGCCAGCGGGTAATAAACGGCGTACTTCAACCTGCTGTACGACAGTGGACACAAATTTGGTCTTGATAATATCTACTGCGTCTACCTCTTGGTTAGCAAACAAGTTTACTACATTCGTAAGAATAGGGCGCAAGGTGTCGGCGGTAGGTTTGTCGGGTAGTTCTTGGTACACCGATTCGACGCTTAGCCCGGAAATTCGGCTGGCGGCGTGTGCGGCTTGACGGCCAATGGCCACTACTTTGGTGGTAATGCCGCGGTTACGGTCTTCCTTGGTTTCGTTAATCATCCGCCGGATGACATTGGCGTTGTAGGCGCCGGCCAAACCACGGTCACTGGTTACGACCATTAACAGGCGAGTTTTAAGCGGCCGCTCGCTAAATAAATGCAGTTCGGTGTCGTCGCTCGCTAACTGGCGCAGGCGAACCAAAATACCGCGGGCCATCTCGGCATACGCCCGAGGGCCAGCCACTGCCTCTTGCGCCCGGCGCAGCTTGCTGGCAGCTACCAATTGCATTGCTTTGGTAATCTGCCGCGTGCTCTTGATCGAGCCGATCCGCCGTTTAATTTGCTGCCTGGATGCCATACTATTGCTCTCCTTGCGGACGGATAAGAGCTGTCCCTAACCTATCAGCCACTTCTCGCCAAATAGTTATTCGAGGATCACCTTCCGGCCATTTTTCTGCCTGCCCGATGACAACTTTAGCTACTCCTAACACATCTTCGGGGGTAAGCTTTCCTTTGATCGGATGAGAAAGCTCCCGATGCATATGATCAGCGCCCAGAGCGGCTGCAGCCATATTAGTCAGGTCCGGATTGCCAAGTATCTCTTTACCGTCAGCCATTATTTCCCTCAGCCTTCTTTTTTGTTGCGGCGAAGGTTTTGGCGACTTTTTCGGCGGCTTCTAGGATGGCTTTTTCGTCTTTTTCTTCTGGTTTATCGCCTTTGTTGAGCTGCTTCATAACGGCACCATGTTTGTCTTCGAGCAAAGTAATGAGGTCGGCTTGGGCAGGTTTGATCTTTTCGACTGGCACGGTGTCAAACGCGCCCTTGGTGGCAGCCATAATGCTGACCACTTGTTCGGCGACGCTAAGCGGGTGGTATTGTTTTTGCTTGAGCAGCTCGGTCAGGCGTTGACCGCGGTCAATAGATTGTTTGGTCTCGGCGTCGAGGTCGCTACTAAACTGCGCAAAGGCGGCCAGTTCGCGGAACTGCGCGAGGGACAGCTTAATGCCGCCAGACACACTTTTTACAGCCTTAGTTTGAGCGGCACCACCCACACGCGACACACTCAAACCAACCGAAATGGCCGGACGGATACCTTGGTAAAACAGGTTGGTTTCGAGGAAAATCTGGCCGTCGGTAATCGAAATCACGTTGGTTGGAATGTACGCCGAGATGTCGCCGGCCTGGGTTTCGATAATCGGCAACGCGGTCAACGAACCAGCGCCAAGCTTGTCGTTCAACTTAGCGGCGCGCTCTAGTAAGCGGGAGTGCAGGTAGAACACATCACCAGGGTAGGCTTCACGGCCTGGTGGGCGGCGGAGCAGCAAGCTCATCTGGCGGTAAGCCACGGCGTGCTTGGTAAGGTCGTCGTAAATAATCAGGGCGTGGCCGCCGTTGTCGCGAAAATATTCGCCCATGGCAGCGCCAGCGTAAGGCGCAAGGTAGAGCAGCGGAGCCGGGTCAGAAGGAGAAGTCGCAACCACAATGGTCTGATCCATCACGCCTTCGCGCTTTAAGCGCTCAACAAGTGCGGCAACTTTAGAAGATTTTTGACCAACAGCGACATAGACGTTGATAACGCCGGTCTTTTGCTTGGCCTGGTTAATCATGGTGTCCACGGCGATGGCGGTTTTACCGGTTTGGCGGTCGCCGATGATCAGCTCACGCTGGCCGCGGCCGATGGGCACCATAGAGTCGATGGCCATAATACCGGTCATCAGTGGTTCGTGCACCGATTTTCGGTCCATGACGCCAGGTGCTTTGTTTTCGATAGGCCCACGGTTTTTGGATTTGATGGGGCCTTTGCCGTCGAGCGGGCGACCGAGCGGGTCGACCACGCGACCAACCAGTTCCTGACCGACTGGTACGTCCAAAACGCGGCCGGTTAAGGTAACTTTAGCACCGGCAACAACCTGGGCGTCGTCGCCCAAAATTACGGCACCGATCTCGTCTTCGAGTAGGTTCAACACAAAGGCCGTTACTTTGCCGCCGTCGCGGGTTTCGATTTCGATAACTTCGTTGTAGCCGGCGCTGCGCAAGCCGTAAATCCAGGCCACACCGTCACCTACACGAGTTACGACTCCAGCCTCTTCGAGGCCTTTCGTTTGGCGTAAGCCCTGAATGGCGTCGGTGAGCTCTTGGGATAATTCTTGAACTCTTAGCTCACTCATTTCTATCTCCTTGGTCTTGTTGTTCCTGAGTTGTTGGATCTAATAGTAAGTTCTCCCTCTGCAAAGGATCCTCTGGCG
>DASRJJ010000150.1:0-19045 GCA_035649555.1 Saccharimonadales bacterium (SeqCode) | reverse complement strand
ATTGTTTCATGTGCCCTCCATTCTTAGTGGTTTTGATTTAAGTTGCGGTTATGTTCGCATAGGTTCCCTCGAATTGCAATTAAATAAATATTAAATCGAGAATTTTACAACACTTTAAGGCCTGGAAGTTAGGACTGTCTGATCCCTAGCAGCTTTAAATTGTAATACTCAAGCAGGTCGCTTTATTGTTGGGTGCTAAAGGGTTCAACTTTTACATGTACATTACTGGAGCGAAGTGTTGGCCAAGGTATCCATGAAGGGGACGAGCTAACTGACACATCCTGAACCGCGGGGTTTTCCTTGGCTATACTTATAATAGTGTTCTGTTTTTTGCCTGTAATTTTTTTGGGCAATTCGTTGGTGTCGACAATTGCGCCATAGCTGGCCGTGCCCGTGAGGACAGTCCGGGACACACCCTCTTCGCGATATTCAAAATTAGCAAACTTCAGGTCGGCATCGCCGCTAGTTAAGAGTTCCTGGCCGAGAGTAGTTTGGGAATTCTGTGACAATTGGACGGCTAAGGCCTTAGCGTCACCGCGACTAATTGCTTGCAAACTGTAGGTGTTTTCTAGGGTGACTTTCGTTTTTGTGGCCTGTTCGCCAACACTTGGGCTAGCGGAATAAGTACCCTTTTCTAAAAAGCTTTCGTCAATGGGGATAAAGTCTGTACCGAACATCGCGCGCAAATCTTCCTTGGCTTGTGTGGCATCTTCCTGGGTCCGAACTTGTGCCTTTGCGGCGTCAAAGTCAGCTTGCGAAACTACGGTAACGGCCTGTTTCGAGCCCCCGTTCATCTGCTCGCCATGGACGGACAACTGGGTCTGGTCAATCCCTTCGATTGTAAAAAATTCGTTGTTAATATTGTATTCTTCCCCAATGGCCATGGCTTGGACGGGCACAGTGGCACTATAGGCTAAAATCACAGTAAAGTTAGTTACTTTGGGCACCGTAACATCGGCGGTGCTTACAAATTTTAAGCCTGTGGAATGACCCGCAAACACGGTCCCCTTTGGGATAAAAGTCTCAGTAAGGCGGTATTTGTGTGAAATAATAATTTCGCCGGTAGCTTTTTGGCCCACAAATTTGGTTCCGGTAGCTGGGACTTCAACAGTGGTCGTTTTTCTGATTTCTTTGGTTGCTGGCTTTAATTGTAGATTGGTTATGTCACTTTGTTGCAATGCAGGGTTAAGTTCTATCGGGGAGGTATACGCAACTTCATTGGAATCGACTTTAAGAAGCACTGTAGTGTCGGGTAAAGTAAACAGGCCAATTCCTGCAAGTAAGACCAAAACAAGCAGGGCAGACAACCAAACCCGTTTTTGCTGTATTATCAAGGGTATAGAGTGTAGTAATTTTTTCATTCCACCCATACTTCTAGTATACGCTAGCAATAGGCGTCTGGTGCGGAATATTGCACTAACCGCCGTAGCCGTAGCCAAAGCCGCGGTTTTCGTAGTCGGGTTTGTAGTAGTCGCTGATTTTAGCCGCCTTATCTATACCTTCTGTATTGTCGGAAGGCATAATGCGTAATTCGCTGCCTTTTCTGGTAACGAGAATGTAGTCATCGGTAAACCAGCCATAAATTGTAAAATCTTCGGAACGGCCGACTTCCTTGCCATTCTCGCCGTTTTCATCGCCAACAAAGAAGATGTTTTTACCATCACGATAGTCGCTCCATAATGTTTTTTTGCCGCTGGGCGAGACCGAGTAAAGGGGGTAGGCTTCTTCGTAGAATTCTTCGCTTTTTGAAGCTCCAACTGCCAGGTTGCCATGACGATATACGTCAACTTTGGCGGCTCCGGCTTCTTCGTAGAGAATCTTGATCTCTCCAAAGTCGCCCGTTCGTGTTTCGACGTAGGTATCATCATTAAAAGTTTTGATATTTTCTTTATGGCCACCGTCTGCATGTATACGATTGAACGTCGCTTTTTTGCCGTTCAAAGCAGAACTGTAGTAGCCGCTTTGCCAGTTTTTGGTATAGACAATCTCATCATCCAAGATATAAGCGGTCAATGATTCATAGGCAGCATCGTACTGATGAGAGCCCACGGCATCTGTTTCGGATAAGGTGGTAATTTTTTTGCCTGGAGCATTGTAGCTTTTGAGCGCTTCGCGTTTGGGCTGCCAAATGTTGAGTTTTTGGCGGTATACCTTATAGACAAAACTGTCATCACTCCAACCATAAAGGCCAAAGCTCGCATCGCCTTCATCCATAACAGTTACTTTGTCGCTACCTGTTTCGATTAAAAATAGTTTGGCGTATTCGCCGCCGTCGCGTTTAGAAAGTAGGGCTATGTATTTCCAGTCGCGCGAGGCAACCAAGACGGTATTATACTTGTCCTCTTTACCGGTGCCAGCAAGCACCGTTTGCCTGTCGGTACCATCCAGGTTGCTTTTAACCAGGTCGATTTTACCGCTGGCGTTAGACATAAAGTAGATTTTGCCAGCCGGGGTGAGCTTAAAAGTATTAGTCTCGATTTCGTCGGTAGTTACAGTTAGCGTAGCTGTGGTCTCATTGTAACCATCGGCCTTGATAGTAGCGACGGCATCTTTTTTGTCGGCAGGCAGCACCACAACCGTTTTACCTTCTTGGCCGGTTTTGGCCTGGGTTTCGTCGACCGTGATCGTTGCGTCAGCAATTGGTTTACCACTAATTGAGTTGAGTACGGTTACCGGCACGGGGCGACCATCGGCTTTAAGTTCAATCTTTAATGGTGATTTTTGCTTGCCAATCGGTACAACGGTTTTATTCGCTGCGCCATGATAGTATTTTTTGGACACATCAACAGTTGTGTAGCCAACTTTGGTACGAACAGTAGCCAAGCCTTCGCCGCTAGTTTCGGCAGTATTACCGTTAATGGTGATTAGGGCGCTAGAAACAGGCTTTTGTGTTTCGGCATCAACAATTACGATCTGAAAGTTTTGCTTTAGCGCCATGCTTGCCAGCTTAAACCTGGTCCAAGGAACTGCTACCAAAATGCCCAGTAACAAAACAACAGCCAAAGGGATACTTACTAGTTTGTGCCCTAGCGCCCAGTGCCAGCAGCGGGCAAACCAGTTTTGCCCAGGGCTATGTTCGTGCGTGGTTTCGGATTCTTCGCGTGTTGTTTCGTCTGCGGGTGAGGAATCTTCAGATTCTTCGGCCGCAGGCTTGTGGTCGTGATCAACCTCTTCGGGTTTGTCGGTTCCTTCGTGTTTCTTTGGTTTGTCTTTGGCCATGGCCTACCCCTTATATATTTATTGCCAGCGTAAGCTACTTTGCAGCATTTTGCAACCTGATACTATAAGAGCATGAAACAACTTGTTCATAAGTTGCAGGCCAGCTTGCAAAAACGGCTGGCAACTAAGCTGGGACGGATATGGTTTGTGGCGGCCGCTGGTTTGCCTTTGTTGATATTGTCGACCTTTTTGGTTGTGTTTGCCGTGAATGTGCCGTTTTGGGACCAATGGGAGTTGGTTACGCTTTTCCAAAAGCATCATGACGGTACACTAGCGTTTTCTGATTTTTTTGCACAGCATAACGAACACCGGTTGTTGTTTCCGCGGCTAGTAATGTATGGCTTGGCAGTGATGAGCCACTGGAACACCTACTGGGAGGTAGCGGCTAGTGTTATTTTGGCCGCAGCCGGCATCTTTTTCTTATATAAGATAGTATGCAAGACAATTGCGCACAATCTACTGCGGCTGCTAGCGCTTTTTAGCATAAGTCTTATCTTTTTCTCACCCTTGCAACAAGAGAATTGGCTGTGGGGTTGGCAGATCCAGTGGTATTTATGTATTTTAGGATTGATTGTGGCAGTGTGGGCTTTGGCGGCTTGGGAAAGTTCGCCACTGAAACGGGTTATTGTGGCCGCGCTGGCCGCCGCAGTTGCGACTTATTCTTTGGCGAGTGGCTTTTTTGTGTGGATTGTCTGCCTACCGCTTTTGTGGTTTATCCGCCCCTTGCGCCGGTGGCTGCTGCTATGGTTGGGGTTGATGATTACCGCAATAGGTGTCCACTACATCGGTTATGTTGACCCGGCCTACCACCCGAGTAAAACACTCTTTTTAGACCAACCCTTCCAATTTGTTAAATATGTCGTGGTGTACCTTGCGCATCCTGTTACCATTGATTTTGCTTGGTCGTATAAAATTGCCGTGCTTTATTTTGGTGGCATTTCGGCGGTTCTTATATATATGTATAGACGATATCGCGAACAGCTAGTGGGTAGTTTATTGCCGTGGTTGTGCCTTGGGGCTTATGCGGTTTTTGCCGCCCTGTCCACCGGCATGTCAAGGTTAGGGTTTGGAGTGGAACAGGCTTTTTCAAGCCGCTACACCACGCTTGCGCAGTTTTTGCTGATTGCTTTTGTTGTTGTGCTATGCAAAATGCTCGAGCCTTCTGTTACAAAAAAATCAGCGCCTTTTGGTTGGGCTAGCAAGTTTGCGGTCGCGGGCTTTCTGGTAACTATGCTCTTCGTAGGTTTAAACGCTGGCAAGGGGTTAGTCCAAATGCAACTAAAATCGGACTATTTGCAACAAGCCCGACAATGCGCACATACCGCCACTAGCGTGGACGACCCATGTTTGTTTAAGCTGTACCCTAACGAAACAGTCGTTTGGGAGCGATTGCAATACATAAGACATATCCATTGGGGCGGACTGTAGGTGTATCTGCGGCACTTACTCTGTTATAATTTTTAGACGATTACACAATAAATGTAGGGGAGACAGGTGAAATACGACGTTTGCATTATAGGTGGTTGCGGACATGTGGGATTACCATTTGGTATGGCTTTGGCCGACCAGGGAAAAAAAGTTGCGCTATATGATATTAACGAGACAAGTATCAATAAAGTTAACAGCGGCGAGCTACCATTTTTAGAAAATAACGCCGAACCAGTGCTTAAAAAAGTCACAAAGTCCAAGATGTTGCAGGCGACCAATGACCCCTCGGTCATCGGCCAATCCAAAGCAGTTGTCATGGTGATTGGCACACCGGTCGACGAGCACCTCAACCCCCGCGTACATGACATCTTTAAAGCAATCAAAGAAGTCGAACAATACCTAAACGACGACCAACTACTAATTATGCGCAGTACCCTATACCCTGGCGTTACCGACAAAGTGCGCGCCTACTTGGAGCGCATCGGCAGAAAAACACTCGTGGCTTTTTGCCCAGAACGCATCGTCGAAGGCCACGCCCTCACCGAACTCTATGAACTACCCCAAATTGTAGCCGGCTGCACCCCCGAAGCCACCAAGCGCGCCAGCGAACTGTTCGGTGTGCTAACCAAAAAAATCAAAGTGGTCAAACCCATGGAGGCCGAACTAGCCAAGCTAATGACCAACACCTGGCGCTACATTAATTTTGCCATTTCAAACCAGTTTTACATGATGGCTACGCGCCACGACCTCGACTTTTACAGCATTTACGAGGCCATGACCGAGGATTACCCACGCCTCAAAGCCTTTGCGAAAGCTGGCCTGGCGGCTGGCCCGTGCTTGTTCAAAGACACCATGCAGTTGTCGGCCTTTGACAGCAATAACTTTTTCTTGGGCCACTCGGCGATGCTCATTAACGAGGGCTTACCCGGCTTTGTGGTCGAGCAAATGAAGAAGAAGTACGACCTTAGCACCATGACGGTCGGTTTGCTAGGTATGGCCTTTAAAGCCAACAACGACGATCCGCGCGAAAGTTTATCGTACAAACTTAAAAAACGCTTAGAGTTTGAAGCCAAGGAAGTGCTGTGCCACGACCCATACATAAAAGATCCGCGTTTTGTGTCGCTAGCTGACATTCACAAAAAAGCCGATATTATAGTTATAGGCACCACGCACAAGGATTACGCCACCGAGGATTGGGGTAACAAGCCGGTCGTGGACATGTGGAATTATTACGGTAAGGGAGGAGTGATTTAATGAAAATTCTATTTACGGGTGCCGCGGGTTTTATCGCCGGTTATACGATTGAGGAACTGTTGAATGCCGGGCACGAAGTGGTGGGCATCGACAACTACTCCAAATATGGCAAGGTAGAGAAAAGCTACGACAAAAACCCCAAATATAAGTTTATCGAAGGCGACGCCAAAGATGTCGAGTTGATGAAGAAGGCGGCAGAAGACGTGGACATAATTGTCTCGGGCGCGGCCATGATTGGTGGCATTAGCTACTTCCACGAATTTGCCTACGACCTAATGGCCGAAAACGAGCGCATTACCGCCGCCGCTTTTGACGCGGCCATTTGGGCGCACAAAGAACGCAAACTTAAAAAAATCATCGTTATGTCTTCGTCGATGGTATACGAAGCCGCCACGGTGTTTCCTACCCCAGAAACCGCGGCCCGAAAATCACCCCCGCCCCTCTCAACTTACGGTTTCCAAAAGCTAGCCTGCGAATATTTTGCCCAAGGTGCGTTTGAACAACACAAACTACCCTACACCATTATTCGTCCGTTTAACTGCGTAGGCATTGGCGAAAAGCGCGCCCTTGGCGATAAAGAAATCTTTTCTGGCAATGTTAAATTAGCCATGAGCCACGTCGTGCCTGACCTTGTACAAAAGATTTTGAAAGGCCAGGACCCACTGCACATTTTGGGCGAAGGCAACCAGATCCGCCACTACACTTACGGCGGGGATTTAGCACGCGGCATTCGCCTGTGTATTGAAAAAGATGAAGCCCTGAACGAGGACTTTAATATTTCGACCGACAAATCCACCAATGTGCTCGAACTAGCCGAATTAATTTGGAAGAAAATTAACGGTGACAAGCCGTTCAACTATGTGTCGGACCCAGCTTTTGAATACGACGTGCAGAAGCGCGTACCCGACACCTCAAAAGCCAAAAAAATGCTTGGCTACGAAGCAGAAACATCACTGGACGAGATGCTCGACGAAGTAATTCCATGGATCAAGGAACAAGTGGAGCATGGTAACATCTAAAAAAACCAAAACCAAAAAACCGGCCGCAAAACCAGCCAAGCCGGTGCTCAACATCATCGTTCCAGTTTATAACGAGGGGGACAATTTTGAGCGGCTCTACAATGAAATACAAGACAATATTAAAATTCCCAAGCGCCTAATTGTAGTCTACGACTTTGACGAAGACAACACTTTGCCCGTGGCCCGTAGGTTTGTTAAAAAAGATTCCAGCTTAGAGTTGGTTAAAAATACGCGCGGCCGCGGTGCGCTTAATGCTATTAAAACCGGATTTGACCACATCAAACAAGGGCCGGTGCTGGTAACCATGGCTGATCTTGCCGATGACCTAAAGACGGTCGAGGCCATGTACGCTTGCTACCTGGACGGGGCGCACCTGGTGTGCGGCAGTCGTTATATGAAAGGTGGCAAGCAAGTGGGTGGGCCGCTGCTTAAACGCACTCTGTCGCGTTTTGCTGGTACATCGTTGTATTATCTGCGCCGCGTGCCAACCCACGATGTCACTAATAACTTTAAGCTGTACGATAAAACCATGTTGTCCGAAATCGAAATCGAAAGTAAAGGCGGTTTCGAGATAGGTATGGAGATTACTGTGAAGGCTTTCCATAATGGCGCTAAAATTGTAGAGATCCCCACTACTTGGTACGACCGTACCGCCGGAACTTCAAACTTCAAATTGTGGCAATGGCTGCCATCGTACCTAAAGTGGTATCTCCACGCTTACAAACCACGGACCAAGTAGACGCTCTACCTAAGAATACGGCACTTGCGGGTCACGAAATGTGTTTGTATAACACATTTCGTGCTTCCCAGGCGCCTTTATTCTTAGGTAGAGCGTCTACTTAAAAATATACTTTTTGTAAATAAAATACGTCCAAGAAATTTGGGTAATAACTGCGATGACTTTAGCAACAGTATAGTGCATACCAAAATGGGTTGCGATGGTTAAGAAGCCAACGGTGTATAGATAATTTACGCCCAACAATGTTAGGTAGCTGGCCAAGTGCTTGGCAATATGTGTCTCGGTTGCCCCAAAGGTCCAAAAGCGGTTAGCTAAAAAGTTAAACGCAATCGATACCCAGTAAGCAACAGTGGTAGCAATAATTAAATTAATATTTAAAAAACCATGCAGGGCAACCAACAAAAAGAAGTCGATGGCAAACGTTGTGCCCCCAATTACTACGTAGCGCACAAACGAGTGTTGGTACAATGCCTTCGAAATGTATTTTGCCTTTTCCATACCAATAGCACTAGCCCTGATAGCGTACTTAACTCATCGAATCTTATATGTATGGTAGCACGTTCGTGCTTACGATTGGAGCAGATTTTTGAGGTATTGGCCGTAGCCACTTTTTATTAATGGTTCAGCGAGTTGGTCCAGCTGTTCATCGGTGATAAAGCCTTCGCGCCAGGCAACTTCTTCGATACAGCCGATTTTTTGGCCGGTACGTTTTTCGATTACCTCAACAAACTGTGAGGCGTCGTTCATGGATTCAAACGTACCAGTATCCAGCCAGGCAGTACCGCGGTCCATTGCCTGCACTTTTAACTTACCACGTTGCAAGTAAGTATCGTTAACAGTGGTAATTTCCAGTTCCCCACGGTCGCTTGGTTTGGTGGTTTTGGCGATTTCTATGACGTCATTGTCATAAAAATATAAGCCTGGAACAGCGTAGTTTGAGGAGGGATTGGTAGGTTTTTCAATAATAGAGATCGCCTTCATGTTTTTGTCAAAGGTTACCACGCCATAACGCTCGGGGTCGGCCACGGGATAGCCAAAAACAATCCCGCCATCGGGGTCGGTGCACTGTTTTAGACTTTCGCCAAAGCCATGGCCATAAAAAAGATTATCGCCCAGCACAAGTGCGGCTTTTTCTTTACCCAAAAACGCTTCGCCAATGACAAAGGCTTCGGCCAGGCCATTGGGTTGTGGCTGGATAGCGTACTCGAACGTGCAACCAACCTGGCTACCGTCACCGAGTAAACGTTTAAAAGAATCTTGGTCGTCCGGTGTGGTGATAATTAAAACTTCCCGAATACCAGCCATCATAAGCGTGCTAAGCGGGTAGTAAATCATCGGCTTGTCATAAATAGGCATCAATTGTTTGGAGATACCCTTGGTGATCGGCCATAGGCGGCTGCCGGAACCGCCGGCTAAGATGATTCCTTTCATACTACTCCTTTGGTTTTGCTTGTTCGGCCTTGATGTATTGCTGTAAATCCTCGCGCCAGTCGCGCAGGGCTAGGCCGGTAGCTTTGATTTTGCTTAGGTTCATGGCGCTTTGCTTAGGGCGCGGGGCGACGCCGGGTTTGTCGGCAAAATATTCTTCGGTAGTGGTGTCGGTAACGGTTAGGTCGTCATGGCCTAACTCTTTAAAAATAGTGCGAGTAATGTCAGCCCAGTTGGCCGGTTCGCCGTCGTTACTGATGTCGTATATGCCGTAGTCGGCTTTTTTTTGCAGCAAGTTGTCGATTGCTTCGACCAAAGTGTGGGTAAAAGTTAGCCGCCCAACTTGGTCGGCGACTACCTTTGGCGAGATGTTTTTGCCGGCTAAACTCATCATGGTGCGTACAAAATTAGGGCCGTCGCCAATTAGCCAACTGGTGCGCAATATGTAATATTTTGGAGTGATACTTACGGCAATATCGCCCGCCGCTTTGGTTTGGGCGTAGACCCCGAGCGGGGTAACAGGTTCGTCCTCGGTGTGCGGGCTTTTGGTGCCGTCAAAAACGTATTCGCTTGATACATGCACCAGGGTAATATTGTGTTCGCTAGCCAATTTGCTTAAGTAGCCTGGGCCGGTGGCGTTAATTTTCCAAGCTGCCTCGCGGCCTTCGGGTGTTTCGGCGCCGTCCACGTTGGTGTAGGCGGCGGCGTTTAAAATGACGTCCACACCCGACCAGTCGTATTTACTTAACATTTCCCAATCGGTCATGTCAAAGTTGTCGCGATCAACAGCTTTGGCTTTGGGATACTTAGCTTGTAAAGCTTTGCCTAGTTGGCCGTAGGCGCCGATTATTAAAAAGCGGGATTCGTCCATTTATACCTCCATTGGTTTTACGTCGGCGAGTTTGGGGTGGTTACGGTCTTTGTCGGATAGAATTGCTTGGTCGAACGGGATCGGCCATTTGACAGCAAGCTTGGAGTCGGCCAAATTTACAAAGGTATATTTTTCGTAGGCGTCGGGCGTCCAGTGCTTGTTAACACTGTAGAGGTAGTAGAGGTCGTCGGTTAAACATTGGTACGAATTACCAACACCAGCCGGAACAAACACAGCTTTTTCGGGCGTTAAGGTTAGTGTCACGACTTTGCCAAAGCTATCGCCTTTGCGTAAATCGACGTAGGCTACAAACGCCTCGCCGTTTATAATCGAGACGTATTTATCCCAAGGTTCGGCGTGGAAACCACGCGTTACGCCTTTTTTATTAAAAGCCAAGCTGTTTTGTACGACGTTAAAAGCTTCTGGCAGGCCGGCGGCCACTAACTTAGCCTTGTGGAATTTTTCCTGGAAAAACCCCCGCTCGTCACCCACCTTGGTAACGTCAAAAATTATCAAGCCGGGGATATCCGTAGTGTGTCCCGTAACTTCGGTCGTCGGTACTCCCATGTCTCCTCCTTTACATGCCTTTTTTGGCGTACTTGGCTTCTGTGGCTTCCTTTTGTGGACGCCACCAAACTTCGTTAGCTTTATACCAGTCAATGGTGGCTTTGAGGCCTTCTTTGAAGTCAGAATATTTTGGTTCCCAGCCTAGTTCGGTTTGCAACTTGGTGGCGTCAATAGCATAACGCATGTCGTGACCGGCACGATCGTTAACGTGTTCGTACCAGTCTTTAGGCTTGCCCATTAGTTCTAGAATAATCTCGAATAATTGTTTATTGTTTTTTTCGCCGTTGGCACCAATCATGTAAGTTTCGCCAATCTTGCCTTTATCGATAATGGTGTGTACGGCGCTGTTGTGGTCGTCGACGTGGATCCAGTCGCGGACGTTTTTACCCTCGCCATATAAACGCGGTTTGATGTCCATTAATACGTTAGTGATCTGGCGGGGGATAACTTTCTCGACATGTTGGTACGGGCCGTAGTTATTAGAGCAATTAGAAATGGTCGCCTGTACGCCAAACGAACGTACCCACGCACGGACTAGCATGTCCGAACCGGCTTTTGTACTAGAGTATGGACTAGACGGATTGTAGGGGGTTGTCTCCGTAAATTTGTTGGGATCGTCCAGTTCGAGGTCGCCGTAAACTTCATCGGTAGAAATATGGTGCAAACGCTTATTATGTTTGCGCACGGCTTGCAATACATGGAACGTGCCGACGACATTTGCGTTGACAAAGGGCCATGGGTTGTCCAACGAATTATCGTTGTGACTTTCGGCGGCAAAGTGGACGACAACATCGGTCTCGGCAACTAGTTCGTCCATTAGGGCTTCGTCATTAATGTTGCCTTCGACAAACGTAACTTTGTCGGCGACGGGGTCTAAATTGGCTTTGTTGCCTGCGTATGTAAGGGCGTCAACTACCGTTACCTGATAATCAGGCCGGTTTTTTACTGTGTAATGGACGAAATTTGAACCGATAAATCCGGCCCCACCAGTGACAAGCATTTTCTTCATAGTACTCATTGTAGCACCTCCTTACCTGTTAGATTTCTACTTCTACCACCAGCGGTAGGTGGTCAGATATGTCCACTTGCGGGCAGCTTTTGCTAATAATCTTGACGTCGGGACTGACAAAAACCATATCTACCGCCGCTGTGGCATAACCAGGGTTATCCTTACGGCTCATGTTGAAGGTAGTTTTTAACTCGGTACCAAAGACATTTTTTAATTGCGGCTCGAGGTTGCGCATCGCCTGGTTGGTCGGCTTTGCGTTTGTATCGCCCGCCAGTAGTACGTTCTTTTTACCTTTGGTGGCAGCAAGGATTGCCTCGCTCATCTGGCGGCGTTTGTCGCTAAAATTATCGCCGTTTAAATCCCAGGTGCCGTGCAGATTGTACACATTAACTTCACCAGCCGGCGTTTGTAAAACTACATGCTGCAAGACATGGGGCATTTTAGAGGAGTTTTTGGCGTCGTCAACATAGTGTGGGTTAAAAGGCTCGTTAAAAAAGACGAAGTCGCGCGAAGTAATAGGGAATTGCGACAGAATGCCATTGCCCATTGGGAATGCTCCAGGCGGCTTGTTGTCGATAAGCGCGGCCTCGTAATCCGCAGCTTTAAATCGTAAACGTTTTTTAATTTCTTCCCACGAGCGGTATTTGAGGGGCGCGGCTGAGCCGTGTCCGTCATATACCTCTTGCATGGTTACGATGTCCGGCCTTTCTTTCTCAATAAAAGCACAAACCTCGTCCAGTAGTGCCCCTTGAAAGATATTGATAGTTACGAGCTTTAGCTTCATTTTCTAGCGATGTTTTACTGGTTTTTCGGCGTCGTATTCATCTACAAAATAAAGCGGCCGTTGTTTGGTTTCGTTAAAAATGCGGGCGATGTATTCGCCAATAATGCCCAGCGACAATAGTTGCACGCCGCCCAAAAACAACATTACGGACATGAGGGATGGATAACCAGCTACATCGGGGCCATATAACACTGCGCGCGCCACAGTGATTACGATGTACACGAATGCGAATATCGATATCACAACTCCCATGATTGAAGCCAATCGTAGGGGTGCGGTAGTAAACGATGTCAGCCCATCAATAGCAAGATTGATAAGTTTTGGGTAGCTCCACTTTGTCTGGCCAGCCGCGCGTGGGTCGCGGGTGTAGACGATCTCTTTCTTTTTAAAGCCAATCCAGCTAAACATACCTTTGGCGTTTCGCTGGCTTTCGCGTATTTGCCGTAACGCGGTTACGCAACGCTTGTCGAGAAGGCGGAAATCACCAGTATCCGGCTGGATTGGAATACGTGTGGAACGTTGCAACATGCGGTAATACAGTTTTGAAGTAACTTTTTTAAGCCAGGTTTCGCCGGCGCGGCTGCTGCGGCGGGCGTAGACATCGTCGTAGCCATCCTCCCAGTGTTTAATCATCTGCGGAATGAGTTCTGGCGGGTCTTGCAGGTCGGCATCGATAATCACTACCGCGTCTCCGTCGGCGTGGTCGAGCCCGGCAATCATGCCAATCTCTTTGCCGAAATTGCGCGATAAGCTGACAAAAGAAACACGTGAATCTTTAGCGCGATATTCTTTAATCATTTCTAGCGTCCGGTCGCGGCTGCCATCGTTGACAAACAAAAACTCCAGATGGTAATCGGTGATCTCTTTGCCAAGGGCATCTAGGCGTTGATATAACTTGTCCAGCACCTCTTCTTCGTTATAAGCCGGTATAAGAATTGTGATTGTTTTACGCTTGTCACTCATGATACGAGCATATCATAATCTTGGCCCTAACCTGCCGACCAAGGCACTTGCGGGTCACGAAATGTGTCTAAATAACACATTTCGCGCTTCCGAGATGCCAAAAGTCGGCAGGTTGAGGTCTAGGCATTGTCCTGGCTTCTTGGTTATTTGGTATTATAGATAGCACGCTCTATAGAGCAGAAAGGTAAGAAGCACATGAAACTGATCGTTACTGCCGGGGGACAGGGAACGAAACTCTGGCCGTATAGCCGCGAGCAACGGCCGAAACAATTCCAAAATGTCATCGGCGACAAATCATTATTTACCGAATGTATCGAAACGCTGCTTAAAAAGTTTGCACCAGAAGATATTTTTATCTCGACCAAGCGCAAATTTATCAAATATGTGTCCGAGCAAGCGCCGCAAATTCCGCTCAAAAATTATATTATCGAACCCGATGCAGCAAAGGACCGAGGACCAGGTGAAGGCCTGGCTTTTTTGCGTTTAAGCGTAAGCTACCCGGACGAGCCATTCTTTTTGGTGCAGTCCGACTGCGTGCGCAAACCAGAAGCCGCCTTTTTGCAGATGATCGAAGATGCCGGCAAATTGGTGGCTCAAAACAAGAAGTTACTCACGGGCGGTATCAAGGCTCGAGAGGTTGACATGGGTTCGGACTACCTCAAGCTCGGCGAACGGATTAAGACAAGCTTACAGGAAGTATACGAAGTTGAGACATTTATTTACCGAGGCGCCAGTTATCACGAGACGAAACAACTAATCGAAAATTATAACGTCGTGACACATCCTAACCACTATTGTTGGTATCCAGACATGATGCTCGATGCCTACAAAAAGTATCATCCTGATTGGCACAAAGCACTCATGAAAATAAAGGATACTTTTGACAAACCGGGCGAAGATGCGGCCATCGAAACTATCTACGACACAATGGAAAAAGGCCCGACCGAAGAAGTAACCAAGCATGTCATGGCCAACGGCGACTGCAATATTATTTTATTGCCCTTTAAGTGGACTGACATTGGCACCTGGGGTTCAATATATGAATTTTTTACCGACGGCGAAACAGGTGACAACTACACCGATGGCCGGGTAGTAGCACTTAACACTACCGGTTCGCTCATTAAGACCAGCAATCATGGCAAGCTGGTGGCGGTCGCTGGCGTTGATAATCTAGTTATTGTCGATACCGAAGATGCCTTGTTGGTTGTACCCAAAGATAAGATTGAACAAATTAAGGATATCCAAGCCAAACTGAAAGAAGAAGGGAAGGAATATTTATAATGCGTCGCACTGTTATTGCTTTTGATTTGGATGGCACCCTCGCCCCCAGTAAATCACCGCTCCCCGACCGCATGGGCGAGCAGCTCGAAAAATTACTCCAAAAATACCATGTTTGTGTAATATCTGGCGGCAAGTTCGAACAATTCAAAAAGCAGTTACTTAATAATTTAAAGGCTGGAGCCGACACATTGGAGCGCCTGCACCTTATGCCAACCTGCGGTACACGCTACATGCGGTACGACGCTGTTAAAAAAGAGTGGATTACTGTGTACGCCGAAGATTTTACGCAGGCCGAAAAAGATAAAATTATTTCGGTCCTAGACAAAGTGACCAAAGAACTTGGCTATGTAGAAAAAAAAGTGTGGGGCGAAGTCATTGAAGACCGTGGTAGTCAGGTTACTTGGTCGGCTTTAGGGCAAGACGTCGTCGAGCACTTAGGATTAAAGGGTGTTGAAGTAAAAGAAGCGTGGGACCCAGACAACGCCAAAAAAAATGAGATACGCGATGCTGCGGCCAAGTTACTGCCCGAATTTGAGGTCCGTGTGGGCGGCATTACCTCCATTGATGTTACAAAACCTGGCATCGACAAAGCCTACGGCATGAAGAAGCTCATGGAGATACTAGAGATCGGTAAAGAAGACATTTTTTTTATCGGCGACCGCATTATGGAAGGCGGCAACGACTATCCGGTAAAGATTATGGGTATCGACACGTTGCAGATTAGCGTGTGGGAAGAGACGGCGCTGGCGGTCGAGGCGATTATTCAGGTTTCTGAATAAGGTTTTTGTGTAGTAGCGCTTGGATAGTACCCCTAAATACTTCGGGCGAAAATTCGGCCGCAGCCTTTTGCAGGGTTGGGGCTTTGAACTGTGCGGGGTCAAACTTTTGGAGTGTTTTCTCTAGCGAAGCAGCTGTTTGCTGCACGAAAAAGAGTCCGGTTTTTCCTTCTACAACATAATCTAACGCACCACCCGATTTGTAGGCAATAACAGGTGTACCGGCTGCCAAAGCCTCGACAGGTGTAATACCAAAATCCTCGAACGCTGCAAACAAGAAAGCCTGTGCGGCTGCAAGCTGTGCCGTGACTTTTTTGTCGCCAAGGCCGGTTAAAAACGTAACTGAGGGGCCGGCCATTTTAGTGAGCCGGCTATGTTCAGGGCCATTGCCAATGACGATAAGCGGCAAATTGAGCTTAGAACAAGCCTCGACAATAATGTCAGTTCGTTTATAGGGCGTTTGTCGCCCGACGGTTATAAACCGTTTGCGTTCTTTTGCTGGTTTAACGGCAAATCTAGCTACATCTACCGGTGGATGAATGACTACTGAGTCACGGTGGTAGTAGGTTTTAATATCTTGCTTAATGTGGTTGGAATTAGCAACAATTATGTCTGCTCGCTGTGCTGCTTTGTAATCCCAGCGTCGCAACGGACCGATAAGTAGCCGCAAGCCAAGCCGAGCTAAAGGATTAAGCAAGCCCAACCCCGGGTTTTTAAGATATTCATTATACTTCCGCCAGTAGTAGTGCGTGGGCGTGTGGCAATAGTTAACATGTAAAGTATTTTTGCCAGTCTTTACGCCGAAAGCCTCACCGTTTCCGGACACACTAATGACCACGTCGTAGCCGGAAAAATCCAAATGAGTAAACCACCAAATTCGGGGAACTGCCAAAAGCTTGCGTAGTTTCGAGAACGGCCAGTGCTGCAAAAAACCAGTGACCACTTTGTTGTCCAGTTGCTTGCGCCACTCGTCGCTGCAGTACGAGGCGTAAATTGGCGCGTCCGGGTACATCTTGTGTAGTTCGTAGGTCACCCGTTCGGCACCGCCACCAATTAGCCAATCGTGCACAATAGCAACTTTAGGCTTGCTCACCTACTTTGCCCCTTGGCCTCTAAATACGGCACGGAATGTTTTAAGCAAAATGACAATATCGAGCCAAAAACTCCAGTTCTGCACGTAGTAGACATCTAATTTACGCCGTTCTTCAAAGTTAATGTCGCGCCTACCCGAAACGACCGCCAGCCCAGTTAGCCCCGATTTAACGGCTAAAATAGTATGGCGTTTTTTATAGGATGACAATTCTTGGGGTATCAGCGCCCGCGGCCCCACCAAACTAATGTCACCACGTACTACATTAAAAAGTTGCGGCAGTTCGTCTAGGCTAGTTTTGCGTAAAAATTTGCCGATTGGGGTAATACGCGGATCGCTAGGCAGGGCATCGCCCTTTTGCCGGTACTCGGCGGCAAGCTGGGGCTTGCCCATCATCTCAAATGCTTCTTCCGGGGTAGTGCCGTCATATTTTTGGTATTGGGTGCGGAACTTAAAAACTCTAAATTTATTATTAAAACGAGTTAACCTGTCTTGGCGGAAAAACACCGTACCACTGCCCGACAGTTTGCTAACAACGGCAATAAGAAGCATGATTGGCGAAGCGATAATGAGCATAAGCCCGCCGACAAGCAAGTCAAATAACCGTTTGACAATACGCCCCCAGCCGAACAGGGCGGTTTGATGGATAGTTAGCACCGGTACGCTGTTGCGGAACAGCTCTACCTCAATCTTGCCGACAAATAGCTCGGTATTGCCAGGCACAAACCGGTAATTAATATGATTTTCTTGGGCAAAGTTGAGAATTTTAGCGTTTTTAGATTCGTCGGCGTACAGTTCTGTTTGGATAATACCGTGCAAGTCGCCCTTACGTTGTTTTAGGAAGCTGTCGAACGAATGGAACAGCGGCGCCGGGAAACGCTTGCTTTGGCCCTCTTTGCCACCAATAATAGCCAACACATGGTAGCCACTGCGCCGGTCGGCTAGCCATTCCAGGATTTCGCGGGTCATGGCCGTGTTACCAACCAACAAAACTCTGGTTAGTCCAACCCCATATTTAAACAACCGGCTGCGTACAAAACGGGCAAGATTGCGGAAGATTACCAAAAAGACGAAGCCAAAAATAAAGGCGTAAATGGGTACTAAGCGCGCCGGGAAGAGCGGCTCGCTTGACACAAAATTTAGGAAGATAACAAACAGTAGTCCAATGAAAGTACCAATTAATAGGCGGCCAAATTCTTTAAAGCGTTTTTCGTAAATACCGCTGTTGTACAGGCCAAGTAGGGCAAAGATTAGAATCCAAAAAGGCAATACGGCCAAAAAAACACCCAAGTAGGTTTTGCCGCTAGTAGGTAAAATAGGCCCTTGGTCGATACCGACCTCTAGCTTAACGCGCAAAATGTAAGCCGAAATAAATGCCGCTACTAACGCCAAAAAATCGCCAATAATCAAAAAAGCGTTGTAAATAAGTGAGGCATTGTTGCGCATAGAAAGTACTTAGATTGTATCATCTAAAATTGGGATTGGAGAGGTGGTGCCTACTTTTGGAGTGCAAGGGTTGCAAGTGCAGCCTTGGCGAGCTTGGTCCTACAAGCTCGCCAAGGCAAACGCCTGGAGACGGAAAAAGTAGGCACCACCTCTCCAATATTTAATTCCCAATGTGCTACAGTTAATATTGGTGGGACACTGAGTATGCAACCTAAAGATTCAATTCGGCCAACAAAAAAACAGCGTGAGCTTTTGACATTTATCGAAAATTTTATTGCCGAACACGGCTACAGCCCCAGTTACCGCGAAATTATGGCCGGGCAAAAATATACATCGGTGGCTACCGTTGCCCTGCATGTCAATAACCTGATTAAACGTGGCCATTTACGCAAGCGCGATCATTCTGCCCGCTCATTGGAAGTTGTCGAACCGTCCGAGGCACCAAAAGTGGTCAGCAATACCATTAAACCAGGCGAAGAAAAGTGGCTGGTCGAAAAAGTAGAGTATTTTTTTAAGCAGGCCGAATCCATGAACCCCCTGCCACAAGACCAACTTGATAAATTATATGTGCTCGTCGGTTCTCTAAAAGTACTAGGTTTGGATGGTGCTGCCCAAAGTTTTGTGCCAAAATTGAGCTTATTAAAAGATCGCCTATCTGGGCAAAAGTAATTGCTAGTGCTTGTTGGTAAAATCACACCATACATGTAGTGTTTGCCGTGCTACGATTAGGGTACTTAACAAACAATTGCTGGAAGCGAGTGAAAATCTTGCACTGTGCCGCAACGGTAAACGCCAAAAGGCGATAAGTCCGATACAGCAACTAACACATGTTCTCGAGCAGGAACGTAGTCCTTATTTACACCTGCCGGAACAACCCGAGCAGGTATATGTCCGAAGTCATAAAAATATCATCGCTTCCCTCCATGTCACCCCTCTATTTTGAGGAAGGCGAGCCGTCTGTCGCTAGCGAACGGCTTGCCGCGGCTATGCATCTAGCTACCGCGACAGCAAGCTTTGTTGAACATATTGATACAGTGGTTGCCGAAACCGAGCACCCGGGCGACTATATTGTCCAAAATGCAGATGAAGACCCCCTGTTACGGGAGGTACGCACCGCCGCAAGGCAAGAGGCGGGCCGAATTTTTGAATCAAACATGCAATTATTGCGCGA
>DASRJJ010000149.1:0-3097 GCA_035649555.1 Saccharimonadales bacterium (SeqCode) | reverse complement strand
TATCGAACTTGCCGTAACCCCTGCCGACTCTTTGGCTGTGGCTAAGCCGCAAGCGCTTAGCACGACCTCTAAAACCAAAGCTGATATTACTGAATATACGGTGCAGGCCGGCGAAAACGTTTCGGGTATTGCTGCTAAATTTGGCGTGACGTCCGAAAGTATTATGGGTTCCAACAACCTGCGCAACAATAATGTCGCCGCTGGAACAACGCTGTTGATTCCGCCAATTAACGGGTTAGTCTACACCGTAAAGGCCGGCGATACCCCCGATACCCTGGCGCAGCGCTTTAGAGCCAACAAAGATCAGCTCATTGCTTTTAACGATGTTGAGCTGACTGGCTTAAAGGTTGGCGAACGAATAGTAGTGCCCGGCGGCCAGGTAGCGGCACCAGTGGTAAGCCGCCCATTTGTGGCCGTGTTTGGTAGCAACGGATATGATGCCGGTTGGTGTACATACTATGCGGCTGCCCGCCGTGCACAGCTGGGTAGGGCGATTCCTTCTAACTTTGGTGACGCCTGGACATGGGATGACCGTGCGGCTGTGGCAGGCTACACAGTAAATCGCAACCCAGCTTCAGGGGCTGTGGCCGTAACTTCTTCTACCCGCCGCCCTGGCCACGTGGCCGTCGTCGAGGTGGTAAATGCCGACGGTAGTGTGTGGATCTCCGAAATGAACTCGCACGGCCAAAAATCTATGACCGACGCTACCCCTTATGGTGGTTGGGGTAAAATTGACTGGAAATTAATCCCGGCCGACCAGGCCCGTTCTATTAACTATATTCACTAGTCATGCATTTTATAGATAAAGTAACGGTTACAGTGATTGCAGGGGATGGCGGCAACGGCAAGCTCAGTTTTCGCCGCGAGAAATTTATCGATAAAGGCGGCCCTGATGGCGGCGATGGTGGTAACGGCGGCAGTGTGGTGTTTGTCGCCAGCCGTAACCACAACACTTTGGCTGCATTTCGGAACGAGAAAGAACTGCGCGCGCAATCTGGCAACTCGGGCGAAAAACGCCGCAAACATGGCAAAACCGCCGACGATTTACGCGTGTTAGTCCCGGTTGGCACGGTTGTTTTTGACGAACAGGGCACGCTGCTGGCCGACCTCGCCGTCGACGGCCAAGAGGCGGTACTCGCCAAGGGTGGTAAAGGCGGCTTTGGCAATGCCCACTTTGTTAGTTCCACCCGCCAGGCACCGCGCATCGCCGAAAAGGGCGAGCAAGGCGAACAAAAACCTTTGAACCTAGAGCTCAAAATGATTGCAGACGTCGGACTCATCGGCCTGCCCAACGCCGGTAAGTCCACGCTACTTAGCGTTATTAGTAACGCACGACCCGAAATTGCCGATTACCCCTTCACCACGCTTATTCCTAACCTTGGCGTAGTGGACGTCGAGGGCTCGACTGGCCTGCTGTTTGCCGACATCCCTGGCCTTATAGAGGGCGCAGCCCAAGGTAAAGGGTTAGGCGACGAATTTTTGCGCCATGTTGAGCGCACCGCTGTACTTGTGCACCTCATCGATGCCTACCAAGAAGATGTTGTAAGCGCCTACAAAACCATCCTGCAGGAACTCAAGGCCTACAAAGTTGACTTGTCCAACAAACCGCAAATTGTAGTACTTAGTAAAATTGAGGGACTTGACGCAGATATTGTGAACGACCAATTGGCTAAGCTCAAAAAAATCGTACCCCAGGGCACGGCATTACTTGCTATTTCTTCGCAAAGTAAGCAGGGCATCCCAGAACTGTTGCGCACGGTCCAAAAAACGGTAGATGCCCAACGGCTGGCCGAGCAAGCACATGCGCCTAACAGTGTTGAGGATATCCCTACCATTACGCTCGAAGACACCGAAGAAGCCTGGCAGGTAACTAAACAGGAAGATATTTTTGTAGTCAAAGGTGCAAAAATTGAGCGTTTTGCCAAACGTACCGATTTTGCCAGCCCGGCTGGCGTTGAGCGCCTTCGTGATATTATGCGGCGGACCGGTATTATGCACGAATTAGTACGCCAGGGTATTAGCCCCGGCAACACTATTCAAATTGCCCACCACGGCGAGTTTATTTACTGACCAGCTTATTATTGTTGTGACCAAGTATTGGTGACAACGATTCGTGCAAGCCTAGGATCTTCAGGAAGATAGGTTCCTGCGGGTTGAGGCATGTTTTGATTTTGGAGGTTGTTACCAGTGTCGACTTGGGGGTTGCGAATAACATCGTTACCCCAGTTATTATTAATGGCAATAGCAGACGCCGTTCCTACAGTTAAAGCACCTAATATGCAAACCAGGGCGAACCCTCGCACTGATGTAGCGTCAGCTTCGTCGTGCGGGCCATGGGCCATGTCCTCGTTCCATTGCCTAGTCTCTGCCTGTTCAGGCGTTTCATACGCAAGGGCAGTCTGGTTGTCATAATAAGTTTGGCTTAGGTGAAGACCCATAGGGACACTCCTCTAGTTAGTTGTGAGTTATTGTACCATTATGTTTACAAAAAAGCAATAGCTTTATAAAAGTGATTTTTATCACACCGAGGTTTGTAAGAAATTATTTGTTACACTGGTACACATGGCTGCCAGTTTTTTCTTTTATGATCTGGAAACAAGCGGATTTAACCCCCGCGAGGCACGGATTATGCAGTTTGCCGGCCAGCGGACCGACTTGGAACTTCGTCCAATTGGCGAGCCGGTCAATGAACTCATCAAAATGACTGCCGATATTTTACCCGACCCCGACGCCGTACTTATAACCGCCATTACGCCCCAACAAACCCTGGCAGACGGTTACACCGAAGCCGAGTTTTTGCACCGTTTTACTGAGCAAGTGGCCACGCCGGGTACTATTTTTGTCGGCTATAACACCGTACGTTTTGACGACGAATTTATGCGCGCCCTGCATTACCGCAACTTTTACGACCCGTACGAATGGCAATGGCAAGATGACCGCTCGCGTTGGGATTTGCTAGATGTGGTGCGTATGACGCGCGCCCTGCGCCCAGATGGCATTGCCTGGCCGTTTGATATCCATGGCAAACCAACAAACCGGCTGGAACTATTGACCGGCCTTAACAAGCTAAACCACGAGGCCGCACACGATGCTTTAA
>DASRJJ010000148.1:0-9634 GCA_035649555.1 Saccharimonadales bacterium (SeqCode) | reverse complement strand
TAACCCGGCCGCAGCTGGACTACAGACTTACATAAAAAGCGAGGACAGCATTGGCTGCCCAGTAGCAAGACATTCGATTAGAGTCCCGCGAATGCTAACAGAGACCAATCCGCACTTCCAGAACCTTATTGACGCCGGACTACTGCGGGTTGTGCCGGAACGCTCAGATGAACGCAATGTCCGCCTTATACAGGACCAGTCTGCAATCGACAGAACACTTGAGGTGTTTGCTTGGCAATTACATACTTATGTAGATCATTATGGTACTCCTTATGTTGTAAGAGCAAGAGAAGGAAACAACCGCTGGGATCTAGTACACCGTTAGTCGTGCGAAATATACAGATAAGTCTCGTCAATTTTCATTTGGGTTGGTCGTGGTACAGCGTAACTATACTGATAGTCAAAATTTAGACGTTTCAAGCGCTGTGTATGCCGCTCTAATAAACCTTCATCCGAAACTTCCCCCGGTATATCAAGCATTTCAACATGCATTAAAGGCATCTGTGGATAATCCCGCGGTCGCCTGACTGTTATAGGCCGCTCCTGCGTGTATTTTGAGCCCATGCTTGAAGTAACCATATGAATCGGCGATGTGCCGTGATCTTCTTGCCAAAGCCAACCGGTAGAAATTAGGAACGTCATGCAATGACCGCCAAGCTCTTTTGCCTCTTCTATGCTTACTTTCTGTCTGGCGGGCACGTCAAAAACGTCGTAACTTTTAATAAGACCAACCCCGGAGTGTTCAGGATGTATGCCACTTTCAATAACAGAGTGACGGTTAAACTCTGTAGCACGGTCGAGCCACCTTGGCACCCAAAGTCCTCCTTGGTCGTATGTCCCGAGTGTCATGACCTTTCGGCCATTTAGCGGCATAATAACCCAATGGGTGGTCAATTTGCACAGATTCGATGTCGTCGGTGGACAAAACGGCACTGTGTTCGCCTACACTGCCAGTATACAGCCCGACTAGATCTCCAGACCGTTCAATGTGTAGGGCATTACTGCTAATTACTACAGCTTGTCGTTGATCTTTATCTGTCGGTAATGGCTTAAGGCGTCGAATTCCCGGGCCATCCGGAATACCTTCTTGTCGTGTTCTAACTTGTATCGGACCGTATGGCTGCAGTTCGACTACTTTTGCGGAAAGTTGCTCTGCGATCATAGCTCCATGACCCCTACTGCTGGGTCTGTTTCGGTATCCCTATTTTTAATAGCCGTACTATCTAAAGCTTCGGGTTCGTCGGGCTGCGGCTCTCCGACTTCCACCCTTACTGTTTCGCATTTATAAAACACTGTCCACTCCAACAGTAAATTGTTCTATGGCATGAGCGGCAAGCGCATAATTGGTTGATATGGGGTAATTCGGTGGGAACTTTGCCTTCATAGCATTTAATGCTAGTTACTATTTGCCACATTGTCAACTAAGATGCACACGATAAACGGCTTAGTCTTCTGTAGTAGGCTTGTCGAGCAGTAAGGGTTCGACGGCCGGTGTAGTTTCGGCAATTTTTACGACGTCTTTGTCGACTTTTTTGAGCTCTTTATGGGCATGGTTAAAGTGGTTTACTGTGGTACTTAAGCTACCGCCAAGTTTTTGCATTAGCTGTTCATAGGTTACGATGTGCCGGCCTAGTTCGCCGACGCGCTTTTGGATCTCCTTGGCCTGCTCTTCAATTTGCAAGCTGCGCAGCCCTTGCAACACCGTTTGCAGGTAAGCCATAAAAGTGGTGGGGCTGACAATAATGACATTCTTTTCGCGGAAGGCGTATTCGATTAAATCGCGCGCACTGGTATTAGTAACGCCCACCTTGTTAACGAGCAAATCGTAATAAATCGCCTCGCTCGGGATAAACATAAAGGCGTAATCCATCGTACCTTCGTTGGGGTGGATGTATTTGGCAGTCTCGTCGATGCGGTTTTTGAGGTCGGCTTTAAAAGCCTTGGCCCAAACGTCACGTTGCGTTTTGTCTTTTTCTTCTAGCAAACGGTTGTAATTTTCGAGGCTAAATTTGGAATCAACGGGCAGCATGCGGCCTTTGTCCAAAATGACGACAGCATCGCAAATGAGGTCGCGGCCTTGCTCGTCTTTGCATAATTTATATTGCAGTTTAAACCGTTCTGGCGGCAAAACATTTTCGAGCACCTGGCTCAGATAATACTCGCCCAGGACGCCGCGCTGTTTTGGATTTTGCAAAACGTTTTGCAAGGTCTTAAGCTCGTCAGCGACGTTGACTACGCGTTTGTTGGTCTCGTCGAGTTTGGTCAGCTGCTCGGTAACCTCACGAATAATTTTAGAGCTATCACTAAATTGCTTTTGCAGTGATTCACGCATAAGCTCCTGGTTTTTATCCATCCGGTCTGTAAGCTGATGTTGTAGGCCATCCTTTAGTTTGGTTATATCATCACTAAGCTTGGTTAAATCTTGCTTAAGCAACAGCGCTGCTTGCGCGTCATCTGGTTTTTGCTGGCGCTTTAAGACCATAACTGACAGCGCCAAACACAACACCCCTAAAATAATAATTGCTGCTAGCATTACAACTATTGTATAGCACAAGGAGTAGTTCTGTGATACAAAATAAACCCAAATAATTTTGTAAGATTTGCGAAAAAATATATTATATAAAGCTATGAACCATGAATTCGCAGAAAAATCACCTTATAACCTAGCCGCCTGCGTTGAGCAAACCCAACTATCCTTCCCCGATAGATACGGCACTTTCGTTGGTGCCGGAGGATACTGGAGACATGACCTGGCACTTTATGCCGAACAAAGGTACCTGCCGGACCAGTTAGATTGGAATGAGACTTACGGGATGAGGTTGCCCCAGGTAACCCAGGCGCTACGTACTTCGCTTGCCGAGATGCCATCACCCACCATCGGACACCTCCTTGAGCTACAGACTACTGCCACAACCGAAATGTTGGCGTTCGGCAACCATGTACTAGCCGACGCCCAAGCAGTTGCACAAACACATCCCAATGTAATTACAACTGCGAGGCTTGGTGATGCTTTACAACCAGAGGATGCCAGGCACGTCACTGACTTATTGCAACGACTTCGGCAAAACGGGCATGCCATATTGCCCGCTAGCGACACACAACCAGCCCGGCTACTTATGTCACCAGGGGAAGAGTGGGGGTCCGAAGACAAAATATCCAGCAATGCGCTTGCTGCAGCCTTTACAACAGTTAACCTTGACTTGCTTAACCAAGCCCAGCCAGGCATTGTGGGCCAAAGGCTTGCCGAGTGGCATATGTCCCATGCACAAAGCGAATTTGCCCGTTGTAGTCTGATATACTTCGCCCATCACGAACTACCTTTTGATGCTCTAACGCCCCGCTTTATGTTGGAGCTTGCCGATATTTCTGACCCACAAGAAAGACAAGTCGAGCTAGAACAGTGCCGGGCTATCCTCGACCGAATGGCCACGATAGTAGAATATGGCGACCAGGTATTCCAGCATTTCCACAGATTGCTTTTCTCTTTTTACGAGATTGGTGGGCCTCTCCATAAAGGAACATCCGGCGATCCGAGTGGCCCGTATCTGAACGATAAACTCCGACACGTCGAGGCATGTGCCGGGAGCGGATTAACTCAGGCGCAACAAGCCCGAACCATCGAGGACCTTCGACACTACTTCCTCGCAAGGGAGCCCTGGTCACAAATGCTTCCTGCAGCAGACCTACAAATCCTAGCTAATCCTTATAGATATCTATCCCCCGCAAACCAAAACGGCAAGGATCAGGCAATTACAAACCAATTTTTAGAAAGACATGGCCTATCCTTTACCGATTTTGAGGGCTTACTTAGTATAGGTCAACAAGAGGGGGAAGATCACTTTGAACCTTTAGGCTTCGATTTGTTGGTCAATATGTTTGTTATGACTAGGCAGGGACAGGCCAACATATTTTCCCCTGCACAGCGCGCATTAGTAGAAGAGCTATATCGCTCCGAACAGTACCAGTCCCGCGCCGGGTTGGCGAATATTAGGGCCTGCTGGCAAGTACTTGACAGTCTAGCAAAATAGACGATTCGGAATAACCAACTCAATAGACCTTAAGTGATTTGACAATCGCTACCGCTTGCTCAAAGGCTGGGTATTGCTCGAGTTCGGCAGCTGGCACGTTCTCGAACGCCAGCTGGTTTTGCGTATCAGCACCAAAACCGCCAGCAATTAAGAAGTCGCTGGCATTGATGATTATCGTGCTAGCGACGGGCGCATCGGCTTTAAAAGCAGTCGAACCGGTGACCATGAAAAACTCAAATGGGCTTACGCCGTCGCCGGGCGGGCCAAGATACGAAATATTAGTGTAATGGCGTTGCGCCTCGGTGGGAGCATCATACCCAATTAGCAATGAATCGCGCACCGCTTTGGCTTTGTCGATATTTTTTTGCGCGTCTTTGGTAACGCCAAAGCCAATTTTAACTGTAAAAACGTCCTTGCGGCTGTCGCTGCCGGTTTGGAATGTAAACTTAGGGGACGTTACGGTAATTACTTTCTTTTCGGCGTCCTCTGCCACCGTCCAATCTTTCCGATGGGCGATCTCTATATTAAGGGCTTCACTTTTGTAGGTTTGTAATTGAGCGGCTTCGGCTGGGGGCATGGCCGGTTCGTCGGTTTCTTCGGTTTGCTGCCCGGTTTGTTGATTTTGTGCGGCCGGCTGCGGTTTACCATCGCCTTTTAGCAAAAAATATGCGCCAGCACTAACCGCCAACACACCGGCCACGATACCGGCGATCAACATGATTTTTTTGGTAGGCCCTTGTTTTTGTTTAGGACCCCTAAGATGTTGTGGGGGCTGGTTTAGGTCGTGCATGGGTTCAACTTGGGGATTCATACCATTTTAAGTCTAGCATACTACACGGCAACCAAAAGACCCGGGGACATACCCCAGGTCTTACTGGAAGCCTCACACTTCCGTACTTTTACTGTACTGCTTGTTCTGCACAAACACAAGCGTTTATTTTATCTGACTCTACTAAGTTATGAAATATAAGCACTTGCGGGTCACCAAATGTGTTTGTATAACACATTTGGCGCTTCCGAGGTGTCTATATTTCATAACTTAGTAGAGTCTATTTTATATGCAAAAATCGCTTTACAAATGTAGGCACGATTCGCCAAAAACAGACGACGCCAACCCCCAGCGCAAAGCCAGCAGCGACATCAAGCGGCGTATGTACGCCAAGATACACCCGTGACAACCCAACAAGCCCAATCCACACCAGTACAATCAGCCACTGCCAAATAGTCGGAACAGGAATATATGTCCGTAAGGTTAAAGCCAGCATGGTAGCCACAGCAGTGTGCGCCGACGGAAAAGCGGCACTTGCCTCTAAAGTTCGTACATAAATACCGTTAAGCACCTCTTCTGGCCGGTGGCGGGCAAATAATTCTTTTGTAACAACCAGCAAACCATAGGTTGTAAATACTGATATTGCCAACCGCCAAGTCAGCTGGTACAAACGCAGAACAAACGCACCCATTACTATAGCAGTGGCCGACCAAAAACTGCCTACTGACGTTATTACCAAAAAAATCGTCTGCAAACTCTGGGGCCAACTGTTAATAAAACGAAATACTCTAATTTCTCTATCAACCCACACCTGCCGGCGAGCCAAAAAAGCACACAGCGCAAATAGCCCCAAAGCCGCAATAAAAGCTAGCACAAAATAGCGGTAGCGGCGCCAATACGATACCGGTTCCTTGCCTTTCTGTAACTGCTTACCTACTGCCGCCTTCGAAGCTACAGGCACGGGGGGTGGGGGTGGTTTTGGCAACTGTCGTCTAGAGCCCAGGTTTGTACGTTTTGTGTGAGGAGTCGATTTTTTCATTTGCGAACAAAATTAAGTATACCATTCTGCAGGTTAGCGCCTACTTCCGATATGGAAAGCGCGGATAATCAATCCGTCCAGTAACAAATGGCTAAAGTAACCGGCCACTGCAGCGCCGTAAATTAGTAAACCCAATGTCCAAATATGCTGATTGTTTAAATACGGAATAATCACAATCGGCAGCGGCACCAGTACCATGGCTAGTTTATGATGCGTCCAGCCGCGGTGCTTGCCGACAATCGGCATCATGGCAAGCAGCCCCAAGTAGGCCGCAGGTTCAAACTTACCGGTTACAATCAAAACAATCATGGCAACAAACGCAATGCCAAAAAAGAGGTTTTGACCAACCGAATTAGTATCGACATCTGGGAACAGGCCAAATAAAATCGCCACTACAAATAGGCCAATCAATAACTGCCAATCCTGGAGTGAAATATTCGAGCGTTCCAAAAGATCATTTGGCAATACTTTGACACCGGCTAAATATACCGTGTTTGCGGCAACCGCACCAACAATATGCCCTTTATAGCCAGACATACATCTTAGTTAAGCACAAAGACTATGGCCTTGCTACTTATTTGCCCGGGCAGCTTTTAGGGCGCGGGCCATCCATACCAATTCGTCAAAGGCGATCCCGACATTTACAGTATATCTGTGTAGATATTCAGGCTTCATCGTACCTTGGTCGTCAAAAATGTCCTGTACCCTTGGAAAGTACAGCTCGGGCTTGATTGGCACCATCCACATAGTGTGGTACACCGGCAGCAACGCCTCGCAGACACGCACCCCGCCCCAGGCGCCATCACTAACCCCAGCTGTGGCGACAGGCTTGTGTTTATAATTTTCAAATTCGCTGTCTAACAATCGTTTAAGGCTGCCGGGAAAGCTATGATTGTATTCGGGTGTCACTATATAAAACGCATCCGCCTTAACGGTGATATCTTTATACATTGCGTTTTCGCCATCTTCTGCTTCGCCATCTGGTGGAAGATCGATATCTTTTGGGTCAACAAAAATAATTTCTAGATCTTCACGTTCTTTACCTTGCTCAGCGACCCACTTGGCAGCATGAATACTGCGTCTTCCCTCTCTTTTTGTGCCACAAATAACGGCAATTACTATCTTATCTTGCATGGCTTTAGTGTACTACGGTTTCGCCGTTGGCAAATCGGGATTATAACGAATTAACCCGGTCAATCTAAAAAAACTAAATATATGTTTAGGTGTCTTTCTGACATCCTTTCTAAATTGAATGACGTCGCCGGTTAGTGCGTTAAATACGGAATGAAAATTATTGTTCCGAGTAATAGGCATTCGTCCTTCTTCAATAGATCCGCCGGGGTATAAACTGTGAAAGAATTCCTCAAACCCCTGACTTGGCGGTACTGTCAGTACACCTTCACCATCCAGCGTAACTACCAACCGGTTAGTTATAACCATTCTGCCATCTTCATTATCAAGGGGGTGAATACCAGGATCGAGCGGTCGCCAATCATGCCTTAACTTAGGGGCTATTGTAGGTTCCCATTTAGGCCCGACTACAGGAAGGCCATCACCAGCAAAAGTAATTACCTCAATCATTTATTATTTTATAGCACAAAATTTACAAAATAACTATTTCTTATTCTCTAATTTATGGATCTGAACGTGGTTAAGACCAAAGTAGTGGGCAATTTCGTGCCACAAAGTGTGTTTAACGGCATGGCGGAGTTGTTTGTAGGACTGAGCATATTGCAATGCAGGATTTTTAAAAATAGTGATTTTGTCCGGGCCAAAGTGGATTTGCCCGTTGCGTCTTGTTAGGGGCACACCCTCGTATAAACCAAATAAAATATCGTCGCACTGCAGTTTAAGCTCTTCGCGCTGGGCGGGTGTGGGGTCATCTTCGTACACGATGGCTACGTTTTTAACGGCAGCCATGTGTTCTTTGGGTAGTTCCTGCATTACTTCGGAAAGCATAGCCTCAAACTGCTCGTCTGTCATCTCAATCATCAGCCTATTGTACGTGGGACGTGAATAATTTTACAGACATTTTAAACGCGCAGTTGTCGCTGTGCTGGGCGCAATCCTTTTGCTGGCAATTTTTAAAACCGTTCGAAGAGCCTAGGCCTCGGCCTGGTGTGGTGGCAAAATTGACCGTTACTTGGATATAAGTTATGCTTTTAAGCGTAAGCATAATCTTATGAAAGGAATACATGGGCAGATTTTTAAGTAAGGACCAGCGTGGTTTTGGCCATATGGGCATTATTATCGCCGTCGTCGTGCTAGTTGCAGTGGGCGGTGTTGGCTGGATGGTCTGGGATAAAAAGAAGAACGACACGCCGCTTCGCAAAGCAATTAACAGCGCCAAGTGTTCGTACGATGACAAAGATATCTGTAAATTCTTTGCTAGCTGGAAGGCCACCGACAATTACAGCATCGACTCGACCGGCACCGCCGAAGGGCAAACTGTTAAAACCACGGTTCAAGTAGAGGGCAAAGATAAAACCCATGTTACCTTTAGCGGCGGCTTAAACTACGAAACCATTACCATTGGCAACGCACTATACACCAAGGCAGGCGACACCTGGTACAAGCAGACATTAACCGCCGAAGAGGCCAAAAACTACCAAGGCGACATCGACGTTGACTTTACCGAACCAACCAACGGTGGCAAAATCACTTACACTAAGGTCGGCACCGAAGATTGCGACAAGCGTAAATGCTTTAAATACGAAGTAAAAGACGCCGACAGCCCCGACACTAAACAGTTCTTGTGGTTCGACACCAAAGATTACCAACTGCGTAAAATGGAAATGACCAGCAGTGACGGTTCTACGTTTGCCGCCACATTTACATACGACAAGGCATCTGTTAGCGAACCATCACCAGTTAAAGAATTGGGCGAAAACCAATACATCATACCTGGCCAAAGCGAGCCGACTACCCTACCTGGTGCCGGCGACACCGACTTAAACGAACAAGAGCTGCAGGATTTGCTTAACCAATATCAATAAAAAGGATATTTATACAAATCGGGCCTTGGTGGCGGTGGTGATTCCAATATCTTTAGCAATTCGTCAGTGTGGCGGTCGGTAAAAGTTGTTAGATTCAAGGTACTAAGCGCATACAAGTCTAAGTCTACAACCTGTGGGTCGTAAACGCCTGGTTGGGGCAGTAAATGGGTAAATTGTAAAGGTCGTTTACGTTCACTTCGTGGTTCTGCCAGCCAGTAATCCAAACTAAAGCCTTCACCGCCCCATTCACATGTCACAAAATATGAGCCAGTGCCGTGTTCGGATAGTCTATATATAACACCCATACGACGACGTGCCGGCATTTCAGTGCCAAACTGAATCACACCCCCTATAACTAGAGCTTCCTCGTTGAACATAGTATCGTAGCCTCTCTTCGGCTGTTTAGGCTCTACCCCACCACCCCAGGTACCTTCTGCCGCCACAAGCATAAATAAACTACCGAGCCGATTTAAAAGCACGTCACGTACATCCAATGGGTCTGCCACAGGAGGTTGGGTTTCACCGAATCGTCTTACTTCTGACATGTGACAACTACTATTTTTGGCGTTTGCGCTTGTTTGGGTCAAGTTCGCGCTTGCGGAGACGAAGTGATTGCGGGGTTACTTCTAGTAATTCGTCATTTTCAATAAAATCCAGGCACTGTTCTAGGCTAAAAATAGTCGGTGGCGTTAGCTGTACAACACCGTCGGACGATTTAGACCGCATGTTGGTAAGGTGTTTGGCTTTGCAAACGTTGATTTCCATGTCTTCTTGGCGAGTGTTAAGGCCCACAATTTGGCCA
>DASRJJ010000147.1:0-16345 GCA_035649555.1 Saccharimonadales bacterium (SeqCode) | reverse complement strand
CAGACGGTCTGCGTGAGTTTGCAGCATTTCAAAAAAAGGATTGGTTTGACCTAAGAGTGCAGCTTGAATTTATACTCTGGGAAGTTGGCAAAGGTCAGCCATGGAATGGCAAACCAGGCGGTAGTGAAAAGCGGGGATGGGAAGCGACACTCAAGGAAACAACCCCAGAAGAAGCAGCTGAAACGTGGATGAGAGTATATGAACGGCCAGGCGTACCTCACTTGGATTTACGCCGACAACATGCACGCGAGACATACAATGAATTTAAAGGCTCTCCACCAGCAGCACAAGCAAGCGCCGACCGTAGCTGCTCGAGCGAGGGCGCGGTCAACGGCAACATTGTAGAAACTGCCCGTAATCTTGCCTGGAATTACTATGTCGACCTTCCAGCGAGCAGTGCATATGGCTATGGACGCGACGCAGCAAAGCCCATCTACGTAGAAGTGACGAGTAAAATTACGAGCGATTTTAGAGAGGCATACTTTACGGATTGCGGCGCATTCGTCGCTACGGTCATGATCTCTTCCGGCGTGGATCCGAACTATCCCAAACGAGGCACATCTATACAAAAACCATACCTTGAGAATAGTCCCAAATATACCAAGTTCTCAGCAGGCGATACTCAACCCATTCCTGGGGACATCCTGATTATCGCCGGTCACACGTACATATACACAGACGAGTTCATTTCACCCAAGGGTGGTAAGAAATACCCCGCCGTAGGTGCATCTCTTTATTCACGTCCGCCATCGGCTCACGGCAGCCTCCTGCATGACGATCGGGGTACATACACCATAGCTCGTTTCAAAGGGAGTCAATAACATGAATACAACTAAAAATCGAATCATTATTGCAACCATCTTGATTGCCGTTGCCTTATTGATCGGAACAATCATAACATTATTGAATCGAGGCGGCGGGGCAATTGTGCTCTACACCGCGCCCAAAGATGTAACCATTAGCGTTGACGGGGAGTTGCTCGGCACAAAAAAAACTGGCGACAAGATAAAAATAAACAACGGCACACATACTATAACTGCCAGTCGCGACGGCTTCACTTCCCAAGATACAACACTCACCGTGAGTCAAAATACTGAGAGCAAGGCATACCTCACTCTACAACCCAACTCAGAAGCTGCTAAAAATCTAATGGCAACCGAAAGTGAACAATACAACTTAGAGTTTGTAGCCAATCGCGGCGCAGATCAGAGTGTAGAATTGTTGTACAATAACAATCCCATCATTAACATGTTACCTTACTACGGCAGGCTCTTTGATATCTACCAAGCGCCCTCGCAATTATACCCTCAAAAGCAGGGTGCTATGGGCGTCCGAATTGAAGCATATGGTCCCGTAGAACGCCAGGCTGCTCTGGAGGCAATACGCCGAGAAGGCTACGACCCTACAGATTACGAAATATTTTTCGTACCCCTTGAATATAAAACACGAGATCAGGAGTAGCAATGAACAGACGCTTAATATTTTTTGTCACCCTAGGCGTGTTGGCCTTGACTATTATTGCCTACCTGTTGACTCACTTTTCCTTTGTCTCATTCGATGCAAAAGAGGGGACAACCCTAAGCTTACACACTAAACAAAAAAACGGCGCTTCGGATAAACCAACTGCGATCCTGAATCAATCACAAAAAATCGCCTTCATAGCTCACGGAAGTTACCGAGCTGTTTTTTCACGACCAGACTTCGAAGATAAGCCTGAGGATGTATCTATTGAGTCCTTGTCCCACTCTTTTTCCACCCCAGATCTTAATTATACCGAAGCAAAACTGGAGAACATCCTGACACAAGAAAAAGATTCCATACACAAGATAGTACCTCTGGCTACCGATAAAATCCAATACACCATTTCACGCGAGAAGCTTTACCTAAAAGGTGAATGGTATGGAGCTACGTTAAGACCATCCGATCCATCAACAGCAGATATCCTGAAGGTTATTTGCCACAAGATTGACGGCAGCTGGAAAATGGTCGTTTCGCCAAGAATAACGATATTTAAGGGTGAATTTCCCGATGTGCCACCCCCTGTCATTAGCTCAACTGTCAATAATCGATAGCCCGCTCTGATAAATATACAAACTTAGCTGGCTCCACTTTTATAGGCGTCGCACTCGTAATAATAGTTTGGTTTCTAAATATCCCAGTCGCCAAACTGGTTTGCCGTGCCAGATCCAATTCGCTAAACACATCATCCAGCAAAATAATCGGCGGCTTGTCGGTCATCGCCGCGATAATAGTCACCTCTAGGAATTTCAGCGCCAACACCACGCTACGCACCTCGCCGCGCGAGGCCACAGCCATAGCAGGGGAGTTGTTGAAGGAAAATAATACATCGTGGCGGTGTGGGCCGACAGACGTAAACCCGAGCAGCCTATCGCGCTGCGCCGAACCGTGCAGGTCGGCCAGTAGTTTCTGTTGTGTATTGGCCGTCTGCTGCTGCGAATAGGCCAGGGCAATGGTGTCGTCCGTATGCGCGATGGTGCGGTAGACCGCGCCGATTTGCCGATGCAGGCTATCTATAAACTCATGCCGCTTGTCCACAATATACCCGCCGTACTCGCTCAGCGACACGTCCCAGGCAAACAGGTCGTCGCTACTGGACTGCTGTTTTAGCAATACATTTCGTTGCCGCAGAGCCCGTTCGTAGCGCCGCAGAGCCACGGCGTACTTCGGGTCCAGCTGCGATATAAACCGGTCTATAAACTGCCGTCTGCGTGCCGGCGAACCGTTTAGTAGCCGCAAATCGTCCGGTTCAAACAACACCACTGGGTATTTGTGCTGCGGCGACAGCCGGTACTGGGTTTTTTCGTTGACGATGAACTGTTTGCGGCCGGTCGTGCGCGACGAATCGAACTTCACGGTGCGCGCACTGCCGTCGTCGAACACCACATCCACCCGGTACCAGCCCGCACCCCGCGCTAATACATCCGCGTCGCTGCCCTTGAACGACGAACCCTGTAGCGCCACATACAACGCCTCCACTAGCGACGTCTTGCCACTACCATTGCGCCCGGTTATCACCGTCACCGTCGGCGCCACCTCTAGCGCATAGTCGCTATGCGCGCGCACATGTTGAACTCGCAGCGACGTTACCCGGGACATATTAGCTCTTCAACGGCATAATGATATGTTTGTAATTAGCCGCATTGTCCTTGGCCGTTAGCACACACGGTGCCAATTTGCCGCTAAATCGAAATTCAGCCGTACCGCCATCTATCGCCGACAGCGCATCAGCCAAATAACGCGAATTCAGCGTCACCTGGCCGTCATGCGATACCTCGGCTGTCGCGCTGGATGTATTTTCGCCTAGTTCCGAAGCGATAGAGTGAATAGACAGCGACTGCTTTTCGGCATCGGCCGTTAGCGTCACACTACCGCCAGATTCGCGCGCAAACAACCCGGCAATTTTGGTGGTTCGTACGAAATCGCTGGTCGCCATCGTTATATTCGTCTCGGATTCCTTGGGGATAAGCTGGCGGTAATCTGGGTAGTTGCCGTCAATCAACCGGCTGGTAATTTCCGACTCGCCCACACGAAAACGCGCCTGCGTTTCGTCGAACAGCACTTCCACTTGCGCCACGTCGTCAGTCACCGTGCGCAGCACCTCCTGTAGGGTAGAGGTAGGGATAATCGCCGCTACTTCGCTGGTGGTTTCCACCAACCGGCGCTCCGACAGCCGGTAGCCATCGGTCGCCGCCAAATACAGCGCACCCTCGAACGAATGCCAATACACACCCGTCAGCACCGGCCGTGTACTGTCGTTGCTGCTAGTGATAATCGTCTGTGAAACTGCTTGTTTAAAATCAACTGTATTAATGCTGTATTTCACGGAAGACGTTTCGTCTATGGTCGGCAGTTCCGGGAATTCGTCGGCCACCACGCCGTTGATGACAGATTTGTACGTACCAGACGCGATGCTCAGGTGGTTGTCCTGCACCTTCAAATCGACCGTTCCTTTTGGCAGGCTAGCCACAAATTCACTCATCAAGCGGGCAGGGACCGTAATCGCTCCGGGCGTCACAATCTTGGCACCCACATACTGCGTCGAGGCAATCTCCAAATTCGTTGCAGCCACGAGTAAACGATTGCCGTCCGTCCGTAGCAAAATATTACTCAGGATAGGCAAGCCGGTTTTGCTACTGGCAACACGCCCGACATTACTGAGTGCTTTGGTAAGATTTTCTTGGGTTACAGAGAGTTCCATTATTGTTACCTTTCTTTTAAATTCCTTTGGTGGTGTTGATAGTAGGTGCTGTGGAAACTGGGTACAAATAGTGTTCAATCAGGGGTGGAAGGGCAAATATGCGTGGGGACAAGGCGGGGGATAGCCAAGTGGACAGTGTGTGGAGTACGGCGACTTTTACCCTGCCCGCGTTGGCTCGTGCGGCTAGCGCAGGCCTACCTGTGGATGTTCGCCCACTGCTTTTACCATGCTCTGTCCGCAGCCAGTACACAGCTTGTCCACAGGCGCTACGCATACAATTTCTCCCGAATTTCAGCCACTTGTTCGCGCACCATCAGATCTAGTTTGACCGCCTTTTGGATTTTTTCGATAGAGTGGATGGCTGTGGTGTGGTCCTTGCGCCCCAGCTCACTGGCGATTTTCGGAAAACTCAGGTGCAGTTCGCTGCGCAGCAAATACATGGCAATCTGACGCGGCACCACAATGTGCTTGTCGCGGCGCGGGCTGCAGATTTCTTTGACTTCTATCTGGAAGTGCCGGGCGGTCTTGTCGATAATCTGTTTGGCCGTCACGTATTGTGGGCGCGAATGCCGCACGCTGCCCAAGATTCCTTCGGCCGTGGCAATATCTGGCGTGACGCCGCGCATTTCGGCGTAGGCCAACAGTTGGTTTAAGGCACCTTCCAGCTCGCGGATATTGGTTTTAATGTTATTCGCCAAATACTCGGCCGTCTCGCGCCCCAATTCAATACCCGATTGCGACGCCTTGGTTTGCACAATCGCACAGCGCGTCTCAAAATCCGGCATCTGAATGTCGATGGCCATACCCCATTCAAACCGGCTGCGTAGTCGTTCCGTCAGAGTAGGGATGCTTTTGGGCGGTTTGTCGCTGCTAATAATAATCTGCTTATTATTCTGGTGCAGTTCGTTAAACGTGTGGAAAAATTCTTCCTGAGTCTTTTCCTTGCCGGCAATAAATTGCATATCGTCGACAATCAGCACGTCCACGTTGCGGTACTTATCCGAAAAGCCCTTTTTCTTAAAGCGCATACTCTCAATGAAATCTTTCGTGAACGTTTCCGTATTAATATACAAAATCCGCGATTCCGGCCGATTCTTCATAATCTCATTGCCCACCGCCTGCATCAAGTGTGTTTTACCCAAGCCCACGCCACCGTACAAAAACAGGGGATTGTACTTCGTACCAGGGGTGGCGGCGACCGCTTGGCAGGCCGTGTAGGCTAGGTCGTTGCTGCCGCCCACAATGAAATTAGCGAACGTATAGCGCGGATTCAAGCCGCCTTTATTACCAACCGCCTGTTGCGATCCCGCCCGTGGCGCCTCAGCTATTAGCTCATCCACGCGAGCATTTGGCTGCATTGCAGTCGTCTCGCGGCTGATGGCTTTTTTGCCCTCCAGTTTTATCATGTAGGTTATTTTCGGTACCGTGACGCCGTTTTTAGCCAAAGTCGCCCGGACTTGGTCGTTAAACTTCGCCTCAAATTGCCGTTTCACAAAAATATTCGGCACGGCGATCGTGACCGATTCGTCCTCCACGCCCACCAGTTCAGTGTTCTTGAACCACGCGGTAAAATTGGCATGCGAAATAGACAGTTCTATCTCTCCCAAAACACTTTGCCACAGCGCGTGGTGCATACACTTTCCCCCTTCACATCCCCTCAACTTCTCGTACTTGTAACTATACAGACTCGTCCAGTTTTCCACAACCATATACGATTATACAAAACACGACAGGGGAGTGAGCTAGTTTTCCACAAAACCACGCTCTCTCTGTAAACATGTGGATAAACTGCGGGTAAGTGTGGACAAGATGTTCTAGGTGCTCGCGACAGGGGAAGGTAGCTTTCACATCAGGCTTCTTTCTGAAAGAATATGCAGTATAATCATCAAACATGATACTATCCATCGACGAATCTGGCACGCATCGACAAAACGGCTACAGTATCGTAGCTCTTATTTGTATCACTGACCATGATGCCTTATACAAACTCGACCAACAAATCGTTGCGCTGGAGCGCTCTATCGGTACGACCAACTTCCACTGGGCGTACAAAGGCTGGCCGTTTCGTCGGGATTTTGTGAACGGACTCGCGGCACTTGATTTCTCCATTCGTTTGATTCAGCTGCCAAATCCTGTCAAACTCGACCAAGCGCTAGCCGAGACGCTTCCGTATGTGATACCTGAAAAGCGGGTCGAACGACTATTTATAGATGGTAAAAAACATAAACAATACGTTCGTACGCTAAAGAAAATCCTACGTGACAAAAACATTACCGCTAAAAAGATAAAAACTGTGAATGACGACGCTTATCCCACGATACGAATTGCCGATGCCGTTGCTGGTGTGGTCAGGTATTATTTGGATAATCCCAACAAAGAAGCGGCGAAGCTTTACAAGGCTATCGAGTCAAAAATAGAGTTCGTTCACCTTCAAAAATAAAGTGCCACCCGTGAGGATGGCCAGTTGTCCGGGTAGCTGTGAAGCTTTTCCTAGCGAGGAATTTGTCCCCGGTAACTTGTTATAATTCTAGTATACACAAGGGGCGCTCGTAAGTCAATGTGCGCATTTGCAAGGGGTGGATATTGTCAAAATACAACAAAAAAGGTACAATAACAAAGATATGCCAAAAAGAACCCACCAACCACACACACGTCACCGTGCTCGTACGCACGGATTTCGTGCCCGGATTGCTACCAAGGCTGGCCGCGCCGTTATCAAACGCCGTCGCATCAAAGGCCGCGCGAAACTGACTGTTTAGTAGCAGCAATCAACGCCTCCAAGGGGGCGTTTTTTGTTTCGCGCGACTTTACGGTATAATCAAGAAAGTTTATGTTGTCATTTCTTTATCGTTTCCACGGCCACGGCAGTTTGCGCTATGTGTACAAAAACGGCCAAACCGTCCGATCGCGGCTGCTCACCGTCAAATACACCGTCAATCCACATCGCAAGCACTCGCGTTTTGCTGTGGTCGTCAGTAAAAAAGTCCACAAAGGTGCCGTGGGTCGCAATCGCATTCGCCGCCGCATCTACGAAATCTTGCGCCAGGAAATTCCACACATGGCCAAACCGCACGACATCGCCATCATTGTGGTCTCCAGCGAGGTACTGCACATGCCTGCAGAGGAACTAGGCGCGACCGTCACCCAGCTGCTGCAACAGGCCAACATCTATAAATAACCGGCCAAAACTGCTATACTATATGCAGATAACTTCTGGAGTAAAAGTGTGAATATTTTCGATATCTTAATAGTGCAACCAATCTTTAACCTGCTGATTGGCATCTACAGCCTCATTCCTGGTGGCGATTTTGGCATTAGTCTCATTATCTTTACGATTTTGGTGCGTTTTGCCCTGTTCCCGCTGGTAAAAAAGCAGCTGCATCAAACCCAAGTCATGAAAAAGCTTCAGCCGCAGCTGGCGCGAATTAAAAAACAAGCCAAAGGCAACAAGCAATTGGAAGGCATGCAAATGCTCGAGCTATACAAACAGCATGGTGTCAGTCCGTTTCGCTCCATTGGCATCTTGCTTATTCAGCTCCCTATTTTTATTGCGCTTTTCCAGGTTATACAAATCTTTACGCTGCACCGCGACCAAATCGCCAAGTTTTCGTACGACTTTCTTGAGACCCTGGGGCCAGTCAAACACCTTATCGAACACCCCGACCAATTCAACGAGAAGATGTTCGGGTTTGTCGACCTTACGCAAACAGCCTTTTCGAATGGCTCCATCAATTTCGTTCTCCTGTTGCTGGCAGTAGTCGCGGCCGTGACCCAGTACATCATGAGCAAGCAAACCATGCCGCAGGCGGAAAGTAAAAAAGGCTTCCGTGAAATGATGCGCGAGGCGGCTGATGGAAAATCAGCCGACCAGTCGGAAATGAACGCCGTTATGATGAGCAAGATGGTTAAAATCCTTCCCTTCTTCATGTTCTTTATCATGATAACTGTACCGGGTGCCTTGGCTCTGTATTACGCGGTTTCGAACCTCGTAGCAGTGGCGCAGCAGTCCTACCTGTTGAAACAAGACGAAGAAGAGCTTGAGGAAATCGCCGATAAACCTGCTGGGAAACCAGGCAAAAAAGCCACCGCCAAAGCCCGCGAGAAAGTAGCTAAATCGGCCACCGTCACTCGCATCGTTGCAAAAAGCACCAAGAAAAAGGGGACAAAGTAGTGGACGTCCAGGAATCAGTCACTTTTGCCAAGAAATATCTCGAAGACCTCATCTCTTTCTTTGGCGTGAACGTCACCGTTGGGGCCAGTTACGAAGACGACATCATCGAACTGAACGTGCCCGCCAGCGATATTACCAGCATCCTGATAGGTCGCAACGCCGAAACAATGCGTAGCCTTCAGTACATCACTTCTACAACCTTGCGCAACCAAAACGCCCAGCTCACTCGCGTGAACGTTGACATCGCCGACTACAAACGCCAGCGTGCCGAAAAAATTGCCACCGACGCCCGTACGTGGATAGAGGGTGTGCGCACTACCGGTAATTCGTACGTGGCCGACCTGAACGCCGCCGATCGTCGCATCGTTCATCGTGTCGCCGACGAATACGACGACATCCACACCTTTTCCGAAGGCGAAGGCCGCGACCGGCGAATTATTATTGCGCAGAAAAGTTCTTAGTTCTTAGGCCGTAGCGCATCCACATAAACCTGGTGCGTTTTTTGCGCCATACGCCGCCACGAATATTTTTTGACTTGCTGATGGCCTTTGGTAATTAAACCCCGGCGCAACTGTTCGTTCGATAAAATATCGTGAATTGCCCGAGCAATATCGTCCGTGTCGGTCGGGTCGAAATAATACGCCGCATCGCCGTACACTTCGGGCAGGCATGTTGCCTTGCTGCTGGCGACAGGTGCGCCGTATCCCATTGCCTCTAGGCCGGGTAGTCCAAAGCCTTCCATCAGCGAAGGGAAGGCATAAACCGTACAGTTTTTGTACAGCCAATCCCTTTGGTCGTCTTCAATAAAGCCCGTAAAAAGAATGTTTTTGTAGCCCTTGTCGGCAAAATAGCGCTCGTTTTTTACGTGCGCTGCTGTTTTCTTGCCAACCAATATCAGGCCAAGGTCGGGGTGGGCTGCTAATAGTTTCTGGTGCGCATCACCCAGCCGGCGAATGTTTTTGTAATCACTTTGCTGGCCCACGTATAGAATGAACTGCTTGAATCGGTGTTTGTATGGCTTGAGTTTGTCGGCGAAAACATCGGCCGCCTCGTACGTGACTGTCACTTTTTCAGAAGGTATGCCAGCGAATGCTATATAATCGTCTTTCACATATTGGGTGGGTGTCAGAATATGCGCGCTAGTTTGACCGATTTTTTTGAACACGTACCGTCCGACCAGTTGTTTGGCATGGAATACCAGCCAGTTCTTGTCGGAATTATACGTTTGCAAAAGCGTCAGGTCGTGAACCGTGGTGACATGCGTGCCTTTGTACAGAATAGGTTGCTGCGGCATGCAAAAATGTACCAAATCCGGCTGGAGTTTTTCCAGGAATGCTTTAAATCCCAGCTGCTCGCCAAACGAATAGTTCTTGAAATCCGCCGCCATAACCGTGAAGTTTTTAGATGATGGCTTGAAAAACTTCAGGTCTTTGGATGGTACGAGAATTGTATAGCGATTAGCTTTATCAACTTGTTGTAAATAGTACACCAAACGCTCAACATAGCGACCGGTAGATGAATTGATGATTCTGGCGTCGATGACAATGTGCATATGTGTAGTATACGGTATAATAAGAGCCTATGACAGAACTACGACAAAAGTTAGACAATGGACAATATAATAGTGGTGCCGACAAGGTGGCTATTGTGGACTACCTTGCTGTGGCTATGGAAGCGGCTGGGTACAAGGTAGTTGAGCTAAATGATCAAAAACCTTGGGGTGCCTATATTCGATTTGACGGCAACAAGGCCGATGCCTTTGTGGCCGATTTTTTCACTGGACTCACACCAGAAGAAGCTCGTCTTGGTATCAAGGGTGCGGAATTGAGCCCGAAGCTCCTTATTGTGGCGCCCGGTCAACGGCTAAGCTGGCAATATCACGATAGGCGCGCTGAGAGGTGGTTGTTTGTGACGGATGGTGTGTATCATCAAAGTACTACAGACGAACAGGGGGTAATCAACCGGGCGACGGCCGGCGATGTGGTGCAGTTTGCGCGCGGTGAGCGCCACAGACTAGCGGGTTTGGAGGATGGGTATGTGGTTGTGGCTGAGATTTGGCAGCATACCGACCCAGTCACGCCTTCCGACGAAGAAGATATTGTTCGTCTTGCAGATGATTACAGTCGCTAAATCGGCGGCATAGGGGTCGGTTGCTTGAATATAACGCGTGAATACCAGAGGTAATTCCATAGTAACGATACAGCCGAGGCCAGTATCTTGGCGACAAGAAGTGCGAGGCTTATTTGAAGTCCCATGGCTTCCAGCGGCTCGAGCGCAAGCTGAATAACAATAGTCTGCAGTACCCAAAGGCCAAATAAGGTGACGACAATAAAGAGGAGGACTTCGCGCTTGATGTTTGTTCCTGCAGTTTTGAAGGTATATTTTTTATTAGCGAAAAAGCTAAAGCAAAAGGCGGCTGATGTAGAAATAACATTAGAATTTACAGCCGGGAGGCAAAGTGACCGCAAAATAAACAGCAGTCCAAAATCGATAATCGTATTGGTCGCGCCCACTGCAAGAAATCGTGCTTTTTGCTGCTTATTTTTTATCTTTACCGGCATGATACTCCTCGACAAAATACAGCGGGCGCTGCTTGGTTTCGTTGAAAATCCGGCCGATATATTCGCCTATCACCCCCAGCGATAGCAACTGTACGCCGCCCAGGAATAATATGACGGCCATCATCGACGGGTAGCCGGCCAGGTCGGTACCATAAAACGCCGTGCGAAAAACCAGGAACAAAATATATACAAATGCAGCCAATGAAACCAACAAACCCAGCACCGATGAAACGCGCAGCGGGGCGGTGGTAAACGACGTGATGCCGTCTATCGCGAAATTGACCAGCTTGAAATAATTCCACTTCGTTTCACCTGCAGCACGCGGGTCGCGGTCGTACAAAATCTCCTTTTTCTTGTAGCCAATCCAGCTGAACATGCCCTTAGTGTAGCGCTGCGATTCGCGGAATTGACGCAGCGCTTCCACGCAGCGTCGGCTCAGCAAGCGGAAATCCCCGGTGTCTTGTTGAATGGGAATGTTGGTGGATTTTTGCAGAATCCTATAAAAAACTTCAGAGGTCGTCTTCTTAATCCATGACTCGCCTGCGCGGCTGCTGCGGCGGGCGTACACGTCATCGTAACCCTCTTCCCAGTAGCCAATCATCTTCGGGATGAGTTCCGGCGGGTCTTGCAGGTCGGCGTCGATAATGACCGTTGCGTCGCCCGTGACATGGTCGAGCCCGGCAATCATGGCGGTCTCTTTGCCAAAATTGCGCGACAGGTTCACGTAGGCGACGCGGTCATCTTTGGCGGCATACTCTTTGATGATCTCTAGCGTTTTGTCGCGGCTGCCATCATTGATGAACAGGAATTCAAAGTCGTAGTTTGGCGTTTGTCCAGCCAGCTTGCCAAGGCGTTCGTAGAGGTGCAGTAGCACCTCTTGCTCGTTGTAGGCGGGGATGAGGATGCTGATTTTTTTGCGGCGGGTCATTGCGCAACCGTCGTCACGTTTACAACATGTTCATTGATATTCATCGACTGGTTAGTGAGTGGCGCCATGTTCACCAGTATACTGTTATTTATAGAGGAAAGGCAACAGGCGGGAGCTGCCGGCCGGCCGCGGTATTATGCTATTTACCGATAAAGAATTTGCGAAGTTTACGCAACCCGGTTTGGTCGGGCGGCAGGTCGGGCCAGATAATCGAACGTATGTACTCTATAGAAACTTTACGAGACCTCTGGATGGCGCCGCGTTTACCTAGGGCTTTCAAGCTGTACCAAATACTTTCCAGGAGGCCTTTGAGGGCGGGTGCGCCACTGCCACGCAGGACGGCCTTGAAAAACATCAGCCAGTAGGCGGTGTAAAAACGGATGCCGATGGAAAGCAGAAGTTGCCGTGGAACGTTTTTGATATACACAAGGGGAAGGTTCTTGAAGGTTTGGTACACGGTAAAGCCTGGCATCTTGCTGCTAGTGCCGCCTTGTTTGTGGTAAGCGACAGCCTTGGGCTGGTAATAAATCTTCCAGCCGGCTAACTGGGCGCGAAAGCTAATGTCAACATCTTCGTAATAGGCAAAGAAATCTTCGTCAAAGATGCCGATGTCGCGCAGCATCTTGCTGCGGTACAATGTCGCACCCCCGGTTGCGCCAAATACCTCCTCGGGTTTTTGTGGGCTGCTCTGTGTGGTGTCGTTACGGTTTCTCGGGAAGGGAAGGCCCCACTTAGAATATTGCTCGCCAGTGGTGTCTATTGTGGCTCCGTCAGAATGAAGCAATAGGCCGGTGGCTATGCCGTATCGATCTGATTTCCTCATAGACATTATTAGATTCTTGAGCCACTGCTCGTCTGCAAAGGCATCATTATTTAACAGTGCAATATAATCAAAATCATTAGTCAGCGCCCATCTAATGCCTGTGTTCACACCACCTGTAAATCCTGTATTGTGTGAATTATATAAGACAGTTAGCTTTTCCGGTTCTCGTTTTTGGAGTTTTTTTAGTACTTCTCTTGAAGAGTCAATCGACCCGTTATCGATGATGACAATCTTAAAATCGTGGAAAGTTTGTTTTTGAAGAGATTCAAAACAGAGCATCGTATCGTTGATGCCGTTCCAGTTCACCGCAATAACAGCGAGTCTATCCATATTTTGTACTTTAGCATATAATGGAGAATAGTCTTATGAAAATCTCGAATATAGTCAGCAGAAAAAACAGGATATTACTCAGAGAGCTCGTTGTTACGGAATTCAAGCTACGTTACCAAGATTCGATTCTCGGATTTTTATGGTCGCTGCTAAAGCCACTCCTAATGTTTGCAATACTCTATTTTGTGTTTGGGCAGCTGCTGCGAATTGGTTCGGACATCGAGCATTATGCCGTATATTTGCTACTCGGAGTGGTGCTTTGGAATTTCTTTGTGGAGGCGACGGGGCAAGGGTTGTCCGCTATTGTTGCACGTGGGGATCTTATTCGAAAGATCAACTTTCCAAAATACATAATCGTTGTCTCTGGAACTATCTCAGCGCTTATTAACCTGACAATAAACTTGGTGGTTATCGGGGTATTTATGGCTATTAACGGAGTAGATCTTTTGGCGACAGCGCCCCTCGTAGTACTCCCAATCGCAATGCTATATGTTCTTTCTCTTGCTATTGCATTCTTTCTATCTGCTGCAAACGTGAAGTATCGAGATGTCGGGCATATATGGGACATCTTTGTACAGGCGGCATTCTATGCAACCCCAATCCTTTACCCTATATCGATGGTTCTCGAGCGTAGCTCGTTCATTGGGCATGTTCTCATGCTAAGTCCGGTGGCACAGACAATTCAAGATGCACGCTACTTCCTTATTACGCACCAGACCATAACAAGCTCCCAGTTATTTGGCAAATGGTATTTTGATCTCATACCCTATGCATTGACGGCAATCGTGGTGGTAGTCGCATCCCTATATTTCAAGAAGAGTTCTAAGTATTTTGCGGAGAATGTATAATAATGGTAATGGCTGAAAAACACACTAATCAGGCTGCAATAAGGGTCGAGGGGCTCCATAAAGACTTCATTCTTCCTCACGAGCGTCATACTGGAATTAAGCAATATCTTATTAATATCTTTAAGCAGAAAAAAGGTTACGAGCATCAGAAAGTTCTAAAGGACCTTACTTTTGAAGTGAAAAAAGGCGACTTCTTTGGTATCGTGGGGCGAAACGGAAGCGGTAAGAGTACGTTATTGAAGCTTCTTGCGGGCATATATACGCCCGGTAAGGGTCTGATCCAAGTAGACGGCACTCTCATTCCTTTTATCGAACTGGGTGTTGGTTTTAACCCAGAGCTTACTGGTAGGGAGAATATATTCCTCAACGGTGCCCTCCTTGGGTTTAGCCGAAAAGAGATGGATGCGAAGTACGATAGTATTGTTGAATTTTCTGAGCTAGAACGCTTTATGGATCAGAAATTGAAGAACTACTCTTCTGGTATGCAGGTTCGTCTTGCGTTTTCAATAGCCATTCGTGCTAAAGGAGATATCCTCCTTCTTGATGAGGTTCTTGCCGTTGGCGATGCGGCATTCCAGCAAAAATGTTTTGACTACTTTGAGCAACTAAAGAAAGATAAGAAAACGGTTATCTTGGTAACTCACGACATGGGGGCTGTAGAGAGATTTTGCAATAAGGCGCTCCTTATTAACAAAGGTAGGATAGAGGCTGTAGGGAGTAGCCAAATGATTGCTAACAAATACAATCAGCTTAACCAAGCCCAGATAGAGAAAGACACCAAAGCGCAAGCCGAGAGAGAGTCTAACGAAGATCAGACTGGTATCAAAATGAACATAGAAACCGGCGTTATGTATAAGTACGGTGAAAAACTTACATTCACCATTACTTGGGATAAAGAACGAATCAAAGGCGTGAAAAATGCAGGCGTAGCATTGTTTGCCGCGAACGGTGAATATGTTTTTGCCACGAATACGGTTATTGACAAGTACAAGCTGAATGAAGGACGCATTAGCATAACCTACGATCTTGCGCTGGGAGATGGCACCTATTTCTTTAAAATTGGTTTGTTTGGAAAAAACGACACCGACGTGATACGATTTATTGACAAAGGCCCAGAGTTCATTATTAAAACGAACAATAAATGGCATGGGCGCTTTAAGCTTGATCATGAATGGAAGTGAGAATAACTAAATCTTATGTCAAACTATACTGTTTCCTTTGTTCCTGACACGCCGAATCATTGCTGGAACAAAGCTTTTGATCTCATCAAGGATAACTCCACAGTATTGGATGTGGGATGTAGTTGGGGTGACTTTGGAAGGGCTCTCAAGGACTATAAGAAGTGTGTCGTAGATGGTGTTGAGCCGGACAAGGAAGACGCCAGGAAGGCAAAAGAGAAGCTTCGTGATGTATTTAACGGCTTTGTAGAAGATGCGTTCAATAGAGAATTCAAGGAGCGTAGCTATGATCACATTGTCTTCTTGGATGTTATAGAACATCTCTATGATCCAGTAGAAGTGTTTAAGGTCGTTAAGAAGCACTTGAATCCAGGAGGTTCGGTCATTTTTTCAATCCCTAATATGGCACATCTCTCTGTCCGCCTCATGCTTTTAAAAGGTGACTTTGAGTATGGCAAGACGGGCCTACTCGACAGCACTCATTTGCATTACTACACCAAAAAAGAAATCGATCGTGTCTTTAAAGAGGCGGGGATGTTGGTTAATATTTGGGACTACACAGAGGCGACTTATCCCGAAGAGCTTGTGAAGAAAAGACTCCTTGAGCTGGGATTAAGGGCGAATAAGCAGGCTTTAGATATGCTTATGGAAGAAACTGCACGAATATTCCAGTTTGTTGGGTCTGCGGTTGTTGTATCGGATGGTGACGCTGTTGAGCGTCTAGACTATAGCCCCAATCCACAGGGTCAGATAATGCAAGAATTTCAGGAAAAATTAGACACCTATGGAGACGAAATCACTCGGCAGCGGGAGGCGCTGAGCTCGAAGGATGAAATTATCCATGGTTTGGAGCGTAAACTCTCTGACCCAGAGTACTTAGCCAAACAGATTCGCCTTTCCAGGTATGTCAAAGAGTACCTGAAGAAGAGGCTATCCAGGTAGTTACTTGGATAGCAGCTCTTTTAGGTTGTTGGTCGCCTCCTCAATTGAGAAATTTACTTCAAGAGATTGACGAGCGTTTGTTTGCACCTTGTTCCAGATTTCTTTGTTTGTATATAGTTTAATGCAGCCCTCTGCGAAGCTATCTGTCGTATCGGCTTCAATGCAAGACTCGTTATTCTTCAGATACATCCCCTCGGAGCCTATTTTTGTTGTAACAACAGGGAGACCGTATTCAATTGCCTGGCCAATCTTTCCTTTTACGCCTGCGCCGTAGCGAAGAGGAGCGACAAAGACTCGAGCCTCAGTAAGCTGAATGGCAAGTTCTGGATCACTAATAAAACCGCG
>DASRJJ010000146.1:0-3825 GCA_035649555.1 Saccharimonadales bacterium (SeqCode) | reverse complement strand
AGGTCACGCATCTCGCCGATAAGCACCACGTCCGGGTCTTCACGCAAGGCACTACGCAAGGCCGCCGAGAACGAAAAGGTGTCGTAGTGGACTTCGCGCTGGACAATCACCGACCGCTTGGAGCGGTGAGTGTACTCAATGGGGTCTTCAATCGTAACGATGTGCTCGGCACGCTCCATGTTAATTTTATGGATCATGGCGGCAAGCGTGGTGGACTTACCCGACCCAGTCGGTCCTGTCACCAGCACCAACCCACGTGGATATTCAGCAAATTTGTTAACCACTGGCGGCAAGCCAAGCTGTTCGATGGTCAAAATTTCGTTAGGAATAAGCCGCAGGGCTGCAGCCAAATTGCCCCTCTCGTGGAAGGCGTTCACACGGAACCGGCCAAGGTCGCCAAAAGCAAAGCTAAAGTCAAATTCTTTATCTTTTAGCAAAATCTGCTTTTGGTCTTCGTCTAAAATAGCAAAAATGAGCGCCTCGACCGCTTCGTCGTTCAAGATATCGGCACCTGGTATAGGCATGAGTTTACCATCCACACGGAGCATTGGTGGTAGGCCAACTTGCAGGTGTAGGTCGGAGGACTTCTTTTTAATGACTTCTTCTAGTAGTACTTCGATTCGAGGTGTGCCCTGCATGCCTTCTCCTTATCTTTAGGCGTTGTCCGCGCTCGCAACGCGGTTAATCTCGTTTGGCGTGGTGTAGCCGGCCAGTGCCTTTAGGTAACCATCTTCACGCATCTTGACCATTCCTTGTTTGATGGCCATATTCTGGATTTCGGCGCTGGTTGCCCGTTTGAGGATGAGTTCTTGGATTTCTGAAGTAATGTTAAAAACTTCGTAAATACCGAGACGCCCTTTGTATCCACCTGGCGATTCTGGGCTGTCCTTGCCCCTGGCTAAAGTATAAGCGTTTTGGCCTTGCAGTGGCAAGGTCTCAAAGCCCAGATCTTTGGCGACTTTGGCCATTTCGGCCTCGGTTTTGGGCAATAAACGGCCAACTGTCTTTTGAATAGCTTCGGTCTCTACCTTATCGGATTCGTAGGTTTCATGCTCGGAACCAATGCGGCGTACCAAGCGCTGGCCAATGACCGTCCGTACGGTGCTAGCAATAAGGAACGGTTCAATTTCCATGTCTAACAGACGTGGTAAAATACCGGCCGCACTGTTGGTGTGGAGCGTACTAAACACCAAGTGGCCGGTTAACGCGGCCTGCACTGCCAATTCGGCCGTTTCTTTATCGCGAATCTCGCCCACCATAACTACGTCGGGGTCTTGACGGAGGATAGAACGCAGTCCGTTAGCAAAGGTCAGGCCCACATCGGCATTTACCTGAATTTGGTTAATGCCCTCCATTTTGTATTCAACGGGGTCTTCAAGCGTAACGATATTTATGGCATCGCTTTTGACCTCTTGTAGTAATGCGTACAACGAAGTGGACTTGCCGGACCCTGTTGGACCAGAGGTAAGGATCATACCACTTGTGCTCTTCATGCCTTCGCGTATAAGGCGCAAGGCGCGGCCCATGTAGCCCATGTCCTCTAGCTTTAGGCTTGTACCCGTTTTGTCGAGTAGACGAATGACCACTTGCTCGCCCCACACCGTCGGACTAATGGCAATACGCAGGTCGATATCGCGGCCGGCGGCACGGATACTAAATTCACCATCCTGCGGAATGCGATGCTCGTCAATCTTAAGATTAGCCAAAATTTTAATGCGCGAGACGAGGGGGGGTTCGGTACTTTTAGGCAGGCGCAGAATTTCACGCAAAATGCCGTCGATGCGGCAGCGGATTTTGAGATTCTCTTGCAACGGCTCGATATGTACGTCGCTGGCGCCGTTTTTAGCGGCATATTCCAAAATGGTCGACAATGCCTTGCTGATTGGCGAATCTTGCACAATGGTTTTGATATTCTTGCCACTTACACCGGTAACTGTTGGTGCAGCAGCCTCGCCCGCCAGCTGTTGTTCGTTCAAGCCTAAATTAGCAATGCCGCCAAAGGCTTCCTTAGAAATACTTCCCTGGTACTGTTTTAGGACGCGCCGAATACCCGCCTCGCTAGCGGCATATACTTTAAGTGGCCGGCCAATTTTATTGGACAAAAAATCAACAGCCTGTACGTTGTCGGCGTCCAGCATGGCTACCACTAGACGGTTTTGCATTTCGCCAAGTGGCACGGCCATGTAGCGCTCGGCTACCTCGCCCGGTAATAAATCTAATACTTTAGCGTCAATCTTTGCTGTACTCAAATTAACATACGGTACCTTGGTAACTTGGGCAATAATACGCGTTAAGGCTTCGTCGGAAACCTGGCCACTTGTAAGAAGCATGCTCAAAAATGGCGTTTTTTGAGCGGTCGCCTTAGTCTTAATATCGTCCAGTTGGTCAGTCGACAACAAACCCTCAGATACCAATGTATCCTCGACCTGTTTTTGGGCAGTAGTGGACAGAACGCTCATGGACGTTAGTCCTTCTTATCAAATGGGTTGGGGTTGGTGCCACCACCAATGGTAATGAGTTGGGTCGGGTTAATAGACCTACCGTTAAAGTACTTCGCTGGCGGTGGGGGGAATTCGGCAGTAATAGACTCCACCACTTCAGCTTTTTGTTCGCGGTTTTTGGGGGATCCAAAAATTTGACCCGAAATCACAAACGACAATACGCCGCTTATAAAAACCATGACGAGGATGAGGGCGATGTCTTTTTGTTTCACTTGACGACCTTCTGTTCAATATTAAGCGTTTTTTCTGGCTGGAAAAAGGTTTGGGCGTTTATATTGAGGAGCATACTGTTTTCATCACCGGCGATTTCGAGGCTATGAATTTGGAACGGCCGGATGGAACGCGAGAAGCTATCGATCAAACTTTGAATACTAGCATACGCGCCGCTTACCTGCAGCTGGAACGGCATAGCAATCGGCTCAGGCTGGCCACTTGTTTTTTGCAATCCCTGGACTGCTTCTTCGTCAGTACCACTAATACCCAAGATTTGCAGGTTCTGGCCGGTCACCAAGGCTTCCAGACTTGTGGTAAGCGCTGGGAAGTCGTACCTACTAGGCAAAGCATCCAGTACCAACTTAGCGTTGTCGCCATCTTGGGAGGCCGTACCGTTTGCATCACCGCCTAAGACGTTCGGATTATCATCGACAAAATTGCGGTACGACTCATTCAAGCTACCGACAGCTTTTAGGTCGCTTTCAATCTGCTTAAGCGCAGTCTTTTTTGCATCGATAACTTTATTTTGGTAGCCCATTTGGCCAAGCATCGCCTTGCCAGCCACCAAGGTAAAGACCAACACAAAGGCGGCAATACTCGTAGCAATAACCATGGTACTGTTGGCTTTGCCAATGAGGGTTCGCTTTGTAAATGATGTGGTGCGCGCCATGTTATTGCCCATCTCCTGTTTCTGACTTTTGGAAAAGTGCCGACGGCTGTGCTACCTCGGATCGGGTGGTCACGATGTTTGGCACGGTTAACGTAACGTTTTCTCGCTCGCTAAAAATGGTCGGGTCGATTTTGCTGGTGATAGTGTAGCTAGCGCTTTTGTTATCACGCCCAAAGTTGGTTAGTACTACTTCGGAAAACGCCGGGCTTTTCTGCTCTTTGTTGGTTTCGGTCGAATAGGTTGTAAACTTAAGCGTGTCGGCGAATACGTTCACAAATTCTAAACTTTTAGCCGAACCGCTAACCGACATAGTGTTTTCGACAAAGTCGATGTTAATACGGCCAATGGTTGCCTCCGACGGAGTGACTTGCGACACATAGCCGAACAAACGGGTAACCACTGCCTTCTGTTCGTGTAAATCGGTCAGCGATTTAAGCTGAT
>DASRJJ010000145.1:0-5426 GCA_035649555.1 Saccharimonadales bacterium (SeqCode) | reverse complement strand
ATGTGCCAAGGCTACCGACTTTGGCACAATTACTACTGACTCGCCAGGTGCAGCCAAACCAAAATCTTCGCGCGCGGCCAGTTCCAAATACTGCGGCGTGTCAAAATAGCCGTTTTCTAGGCGCTGGTTTTCGTTTACTAACTGTTGCAGATCGGTCTGGTCCTTAAGCTGGGCAATCTCTTTTTGTAATTGATAATTTGTTTCAATTGCTTTAATGCCGCTCCAACTAATCATCAATACTACAATTAAAAACAATAACAGGCCCACCACGCGAACATCGCGAAGCTGTAAAATTATTCCTTTTATGCGGTAATACCCGATTTTGATTTTAGTGAACATGGACCAATTACATTGTATACCTGCCCCCTGATATCTGCTATACTCGTCTCTGTTGCGTTATTTACGCAAAATGCTGAGGGGGTGTAGCTCAGTGGTTAGAGCAGGCGGCTCAATTAACAGTTTGGCTAAGTCTAGATCGGGGTTGTGCGTTTCTGCATGGCAGTTATGACAAAGTAGCTTGCATTTTGCTACTTCGGCCAGGATAGGTCCTGCCTTGCGGTTCGACAATGAACGAACATCTAGCTGAAATTCTTTGTCTCCCAAATGGTGAAACGCTAGTGCGGCAAGATTAGCTGCGTATCCGCAGCTGGTACATCTGCCGCCAAGCTTTCTAACGAGGAATAGCTTGCGCTCCAGTCCTCGTCTTTTTTGGGCAGAATATGATTGGTGTGATATATTTTTACATCTTAACGAGAAAAATAGTGTTTGTTTACCTGTGAGGAGTTTATCGCACACGCTACAGTTAGACCCATTCTTCATAACCCTAGTATACTAGATATGCCAAAATATTTTTAGGGCTGCTTACCGGGCAACCGGTAAGTATATCTTGTCAAAATCGGGGAAGCCTTTTAGATGGTAATCCCGAGCCAAATCCCATGCAAATGGGAAAGGTGTAGAGACTGTATGGCAGGCACCGACGATGATTGTGCGGTGAAGAGACAGTCCAGACCACAAAACCGAAAGGTGCAACGAAAGTTGTAGTGGTACGCATAACCGCTTGGTCGAAGGTTCAATTCCTTCCACCCCCACCATACAATAATTCAGTAGCTTCAAGGCTCTCTGGGACATGGACTTTCAGGATTCACGAATAAAGCTTCTGGCCGCAGAATACTTCTACGGCCAGATTAAAAATCTTTACAATCCTGGCATGTCTGGAGCTAATTTTTCGAATAACATCTTTTTTGTTTGCGATGCACTAATTTGGGAACTATATGCCGCCTTTGATCTTAGCCTATTTGTTATAAATCAGAAACAAAACCTAGGATTTACTCCATATAACGTAAAATGGGACATTCACTTCCAGGAAAAACTAAAGAAGGAAAACCTTACATTATATAGCCTTCTTCGTAGCGCTCAAGAAAAATTATGGTTCAAGCATTTAAAGAAAGCCCGAAGATATATTACCCATCATGGGCAGATCTACCTCTCAATAGACTACAACAACCAAACCATCAACGTAGCCTCGATTGGTACGCCAGGAATATTATCGGGTGATGGTTCAATTGACCTACTTGATCAAACCAAACGCTGGATTGCAAGTATGAATATCTTTCTTGATAAGATAACCGCGCAAGCTTAAAAAAGCTTGAAATACACTTAGTTAGCGTCGCGGCGGATAAATAAATACCAAGCAACGAGCCAAAGTGTGCCGAGGTAAGCAGCAAACAAGCAGGCGGCGGTAAACGGTTTCCAACTGACGCCAATATGCACTTGCTCTAATAGCGAAAATGGCAAGTATTTGACGTTCTCTTTTAACAACGGGGATAGGATTCCCTCGACGGTCGGCAAAATAAACAGGGCAGCAATGGAGCCTACTAAATGACGGAATAAAAATCCGAGCACCAAGCCAAGCAATCCAAAACTAACCACAAAGAACGCACCGCGCCACACTGCTTCCCATTCGAGCTGAGGCGTCACCCACTGCTGTAGCTGGTTTGGCGACAATTGCACGCCGCACCAATACGCCGCAAAGGCAAGCCCCCAAGCTATAACAGTTAGCACTAGGGCGAATGTGGCGACAGTGCAAATTTTGGCAAGCAGCACTTTTGTGCGACTATTTGCCGCTGCTAAGGTGTAGGTAATGGTGTTGTAGCGATATTCATGGCCGATAAGTAAAATTGCCATAATTGCCACAAAAATACTTATCGTGGTACTAACATTGTTCATAAGATATGTTAGCCACTCTGGGAGTGGCATCATACCTTTGTAACCTTCGATATAGAATGACAAAAAGGCGACCAGCAGCAGGGCGATGACCGTAATAATGTAGGTGGAGCGCACAGTCAGCAGCTTGCGGCATTCGGCGCGCAATAAAGCAATCATCGTTTGCCTCCTTTTTCGGCGTGTGCCTTGTATTCTTGGCTTTCGGCGGTGAGCTCTAAAAAGACTTCTTCGAGCGAAGCAGAACGGGTGCTTAGTTCCTGCACCGACAGACCAGCGTCAAATACTATCTTGCCGAGTTCTTCGATTTTTATGCCATTCACGCCTAAGCCACCATCTTGTTTAGTAAAAGCTACCTTTTTACTTGTCAAAACTTTCTCTAGTTTAGCCAGGTCTGCAACCCGCACAAACACGCTAGAGTGCGAGCTGCCAGCGATAAGCTGGTCCATGGTAGTGCTAGCAATAAGCTCACCGCGGCCGATAACAATAATATTGTCGGCCATTTGCGACATTTCGCTTAACAGGTGGCTCGATATAAACACTGCGTTACCGGCATCGGCATAGTCCTTGATAAACTGGCGCAACCAGGCGATACCTTCGGGGTCGAGGCCGTTCGCCGGCTCGTCAAGTAGTAAGTACTTCGGTTTACCTAAAATGGCGGCGGCAATACCCAGGCGTTGGCTCATACCTAAACTAAATTTGCCGGGTTTCTTTTTGGCGACATCGGCAAGGCCAACAATATCGAGTACTTCATCGATACGCGCTAGGGGGATATTCCCTGCCTCGGCCAATACTTGCAAATGGTTGCGCGCCGTCCGGGTTGGGTGGAAAGCTTTGGCCTCCAATAAAATGCCGACAACGGTCGACGGCCGGACATATTCATGTAGTTGTTTGCCGTCAAAGGTTGTTTGGCCTTGTCCGTTATCCAGGCCAAGCATTAGCCGCATTGTTGTCGATTTTCCAGCGCCGTTAGGTCCCAAAAAGCCAGTTACTTTACCGGTTTCAACCGAAAACGAGATGTCGTCGACCGCTACTTTTTTGCGGTATCGTTTAATAAGATGCTCAGCTTTTATCATCCAAGCTATTATAAAGATATCTACTTTGGATTGCTAACATATCTGCCATCACCAACTATGATTTTTGACATTCTTTCTGTGATAACAGATTGGCCGCCGAGCAAATCATAGGCACGTAAACTCGGCCTGCTGCCTTTAGGCAAACAAACTAAGCCAATAGCGGCCGATAGTTCCGCCTTATTAAAAGTAGGCTCTGGTTTGACAATTTCGCCCTCTGGCGATGGGGCAAAAATAATTTCAGATGATAGTAAGGTACCCATTTTGTAGTTGTATTGCTCTGTCCCCAACAAAATAAGCCCTCCACGAATGGCGCTAAATCTTGCCACAACACCTTCCGGATCCCAATGTAACCTATAAAATTCAACCGGGGTAACGCCCCAGAGTCCTTCCCAGCCATGCAAAGCTTCTGTGTACATTCTTAAAGTAAACAATAGTTATGCAGAAATCGCAATAATGAATTATGCAATCTTTAGCATGTCCAGCAGCTCTGTTTCGGATTGCGCCGTCATCAGTTGTTCGCGCAGTTCTTTGGCACCGTCAAAGCCAGTGATGTAGACTTTGCAAAATCTGTTAAGAGTGGCGATATTGCGTTCGCGATACTTCCAAGTGTCCGCAAAAAGCTTAACGTGTTTAGTAAATAGGCCGATGCGTTGTTGTCTGGTGTAGTCTGGCCATAGACTTTCTTTAGCAAATACAAAGGGGTCGTGGAAAATACCGCGGCCAATCATAATGCCATCGAGCCGGTACTTTGTAGCGAGCTCTAGGCCGTGCGCCCGGTTTGCGACATCGCCGTTGCCGACTATTAAGGTGTTTAGGGCAATTTGGTCGCGCAGCTCGCGAATAGCACCAATTAGGTCCCAATCGGCTGGCACGGCACTCTGTTGCTTTGTCGTACGGCCATGAATCGTTACCATTCTAAGGTTTTGTCGTAGCAGAAGCTCCGGCCACGTTCGGTCAACTGCATTAAACCCGACACGTGTTTTTACGCTGACCGGCACTTTGCCACCGGCTCCTGCCTGCGTTGCCTTGATTATTTCTACCGCCAGTTCGCGGTTGTTAATGAGCGCACTACAGCAGCCGTTGTTGACGACCGCTTTTACCGGACAACCCATGTTGATGTCGATGCCAGTAAACCCCATAGCCACTAGTTCTTGGGCGGTTTTAAAATAATTGTCAGGGTTTTTGCCCCAAATCTGGGCAACAATTGGCTTTTCTTTGGGTGTAAATTGTAACTTTTTGAGCAACTTTGCCCGGCCCGGGCTTTGCAAGCCATCAACGTTTACGAATTCTGTAAAAAACAGATCTGGTCGCGCGCAATCGGCCACTATTTGCCGAAACACGGTGTCAGTCACATCGTCCATTGGAGCCAACACAAAGAATGGTTTAGTCATCTTGGCGTACAAAAGTAGCCCCCTTTGTTCCCATCCCTAACAGAGAAGTTTGCACAATACTTGCAATAAGACCAAAATCATCAACATTATCGGCGCTTATAGTGTTAGAGGCGGCTAAAACGCCAAGGTTAACTATTTGGTTATGTCCATGGTCGATAATAGTCGCCTCCCAACGAGCATCAACAGTACTACGCAAATTGCTCATGACGATTGTAAGCTCCTTGAAACCGTCTTCATCTCTAAACACGCCGGAACCCTCTTCATCATCTGCGCGATCTATATTTTGACAAAAATGATAGCTGCTTTCTTCTGGGTCAATAAATGCATACAAACGGTCAGGTACTATTGGTTCGCCGGTCCACCATTCCTCCGGAAACTGCAATGGCCTGGTGTCGATACAAGTAAAGCGGTGCATTTTGTCTGGGTCTGGCGGATTACCTGGCGTCCAAAAACGGTTTGTAACTTTGGCGAGGCGCACATCCTTAACAAGCTCACTTACACCCAACATAAAAGACGCCATACTTAACGAAAGCGGCGTGCGTAATTTCATATTTTGTTCTATTGCAAGCATCCGCTTGCGGAAAGTGGATGCGCTGCTTTCTGCCATAAAGCCTAAATTATAAAATGTCTATAGCCATAAAGCAACCCACGCCTCATGTATAGCTTACTCCCAACGAAAGACCCTGATAGCAAGGACATAGATTAACACGGTCCAAGCGGCGATGATGCCCAGTTCGGG
>DASRJJ010000144.1:0-12224 GCA_035649555.1 Saccharimonadales bacterium (SeqCode) | reverse complement strand
CCACAATTACTTACGGTATTGGGAGGGGCGCGACTATGAGCATGCTGCCGAGGAGATGGCAATTCGCCGTCTTTTAAAGGGCAAACGATTTAAACACGCTGTTGATATTGGCGGCGGGTACGGGCGTTTGTGCGTTTTACTTAAAGAATATGCAGATAAGGTAACCTTAGCCGAACCTAGCCAACAGCAGCTAGATATTGCCAAAGATTTTTTAAAAGACCATCCACAAGTCGAGCGTAAACTCATGCAGGTTAATGACCTCAAATTTAAAGATGGCTCGCTGGACCTAATTACGATGATTCGCGTAATGCACCATTTGCCACAGCCAGGGGAAGGCTTGCGCGAAATCTCGCGCGTGCTCAGCAAAGACGGTATAGCCATTATCGAAGTCGCCAATTATGCACATGCCCGCAACCGTCTTAGGCACTTTTTAAAAGGCAAACCGTTGCCTTCCATGCCTGTCGATATTCGTTCCGAAGCCAACAAAAAGAAGGGCGAAATTCCTTTTGTAAACCACAACCCAAAGACGGTTATTAAGCAGTTCGAAGAGGCCGGTTTAAGCGTCGAACGCATGTTGTCGGTGTCTAACCTCCGTTCGCCGAGCCTTAAAAAGATTATTCCCCAAAAGATGATGCTGGTAATCGAGGACGTGTTACAGCCAGCCCTTGCCAGTGTCTTCTTTGGCCCTAGCATCTTCTTTGTTCTAAAAAAGAGATAATTTTTGACTTTTTAACGAAACATAGGGTATGTTGTTTGGTATGTCAGGAATCGAACAACAATTTGAAGTCCCGGATTTTGAACAGCTACATACCCGGATTGTTGGCTTACTGGGGCACCTCGCACCAGTTGATATTACCCAAGCTGTTGGCCGCCGCCTGGACAAGTGTCGAATACTAGTGTCGGCCACGGTCGACCCGCCAACAATAACAGAATCTCACACATACCTAGAAGAAACGCCACATGGCGAAATGTGCGACACAATTACTAATGTCATTAAAGTAATAGAACCAGAGGTTGGTCCCGACCGCGTGGTCGTTGAACAGAAAAGGAAAAATGAAAAAATGCGGCAGCCTGCCGGTAGTGACGGTGTGCCTGTGCCAAGGAAGTGGGAGGAGCTTCCTGATGAGCTGCTAATACGTTGGGGGCGTATACGAGTACTAAATAGAGTACGGACGGGCATCAGCAAGCTGCTCCTTACCAACCAGCAAATTTTGGATTCCGACGGCGAGCGACGTTAGGTGGCCCATCGGGTATACTAGCCATATGCTCCTACGTGATCCAATTGAGTCAGCTAAAGGGGTGGGGAAAGAGCTGGCGCGAAAATTTGCCCTACTTGGGGTAACGACCATACAGGAGCTAATTGATACGTTTCCGCGCCGGTACGAAGATTTTTCGCAAGTTACCAGTATCCACAAGCTTAGGCCGGGCCCGGTGAGTATTGAAGCAGTTATAAAGCAAGCTACAGGCCGATACGTCCGCCGGGGTATGCACATTACCGAAGCGATTGCGAGCGACGACACCGGCAGCACGCGCCTAGTGTGGTTTAACCAGCCCTACCGTGCGGCCGGTATTAAGCCGGGTACAAAATATTTTATTTCTGGCCTGTACGAGCTACGGCGCCAACGCTTTGCAATAACAAGCCCTAGTATTGAGCTAGTCAGCGATTTCCCAGTCAATACCGCCCGGATTGTGCCTGTGTACCGCGAAACAAAAGGGCTTACTAGTAAGCAGATTCGCGGCGTATTGCGCCAGGTTGTACCAAATATAAGGACAATGGCCGAAACTTTGCCGCCGTGGATGATTACCGAGCAAAAATTGCTTGGCCGCGCCGAAGCGGTCGAGGCAATGCATTTCCCGCAAACAAGCAAGCAGCTGGCCCAAGCTACGCACCGGCTTGGCTTTGAAGAAGTATTACAGCTGACACTGGCTAGTCTCCTCAACAAGTACGAACTCCTACAAGACCAGGCCCTAGCTGTGCCGTTTAACGAGAAGCTAGCGCGTAATTTCGTCAAACATTTGCCATTTACGCTAACCGACGCGCAGCGCAAAGTGGTTTGGCGCATGTACCAAGATATGCAAAAAACGCAGCCCATGAACCGTTTAGTGGAGGGCGATGTCGGATCTGGCAAAACGGTTGTAGCAGCCATGGGCGCTGTAATGGCCTTGGCCGAAGGTTACCAGGTTGCCCTTATGGCCCCAACCGAGCTACTGGCCCGCCAGCATGCCGAAACAATTTACAGCTTACTGCGCCCGCTGGGCATGCAACAACAAGTGGCTTTGTTGGTGGGCGGGCTTAAAACCAAGGAAAAACAGCTGGTGCTACAGCAGATTGCCGAAGGTACAGCGCGGTTTGTCATCGGCACGCACGCGCTTATACAAGAAAAGGTGGACATGCACCAGTTGGGACTGGCGATCATCGACGAGCAGCATCGCTTTGGGGTTGAGCAACGTAAAAAGTTGATGGCCAAAGCCGGCCACATGCCACATTTGCTCAGCCTGACAGCCACGCCAATTCCACGTTCGCTGGCGCTTACTCTGTACGGCGAGCTGGATGTGTCGGTGCTGGACAGTAAACCTCCCGGCCGCCAACCAATCCAAACGCGTATTTGCTCGCCTAATTCGCGTTCGCAATTATACGAGAAAATTGACCACGAACTAGCCGCCGGCCGCCAAATGTTTGTGGTTTGCCCGCTAATTAGTAGTTCTAGCCACAGCGGTGCAAGCGCCGCCGAAAAAATATTTGAAGATCTACGCAAAAAATACTTTAAGCACAGGCAGGTCGCACTACTGCACGGTAAAATGAAACCCGCTGACAAACAAAAAATTATGGAAGAGTTTGCCGCTGGTACATTTGATATTTTGGTTTCTACAACCGTAATTGAAGTCGGTGTTGATGTGCCCAACGCCAGTATTATGCTGGTTGAGGCCGCCGAGCGCTTTGGCCTGGCCCAAATCCACCAGTTGCGCGGCCGTGTTGGCCGCGGCGGGCACAAAGGCTATTGTTATTTGATGATGAGCGATTCATCGGCCCCACCCCAGCGCCTGCGCGCGTTAGAGACCCAAAGTGATGGTTTTAAACTAGCCGAACTCGACCTTGAACTTCGTGGTCCGGGTGCTATTTATGGCACGATGCAGCATGGCCCCCTTGACTTGCGGGTGGCGCGCCTAACCGATGTTATGCTTATCGCGAGCGCCCGCCAAGCTGCACAGCAGTTCATCGATAAACAGGAAGACCTGCTACAATATCCACAGCTCCACGAGCAAGTCAGCCGCCTGCGCGCAGTGACTAACCTAAACTAACATGCGAATTATTGCTGGATCACTAAAAGGCCGGATGTTTGATGCACCGTCTGGCCACCGTACTCACCCCATGAGCGATAAAATGCGCGGGGCACTGTTTAACATGCTTGGCGATATAGACGGACTGACGGTACTCGACGCGTTTGCCGGCAGCGGCGCGCTCAGTTTTGAGGCACTAAGCCGGGGTGCTAGCTCGGCCACAGCTATCGAAAGCGACCGAAATGCTCAAAAAACCATCACCGAAAACAGTAAAGTACTAGCACTCGGTACGCAAGTAAAACTGGTCAAAGCCACAAGTAATGCTTGGTTTAGTACAAACGGAGGCCGGACATTCGATTTACTTTTGTGTGACCCGCCGTATGACAACTTACAACTACCGCTTATCGTGCGTTTAGCTGGCGCAGTCAAGCCTGGTGGTCTGTTAGTGTTGTCGTGGCCTGGTAGCGATGTGCTACCAGAAATAACAGGCCTTACACTGATTGAAAATCGTAGCTACGGTGATAGCCAATTAGGCTTTTACCGCCGTTGAAGCATGTTTGGCAATCTGCACATACCGGATTGCTGGCGCACAGATATACAGAATCATTAATATAGTGCTGACGGTCATAGTAACTATGCTGGGTATAAAACTAAGCAAGTTAATTGCGACAATGACCCAGGTTACACCCCACAAGGCGCTCGCGAAGCTTTTGTTTTTAGCCGTGGCGTAACTTTGCTTCATGGACTCAATGATCCCCAAGTTTTTGTCGACCAAAAAATAGGGTGCAAGCAACAAACGTTGCAACGCGAACATGCCAGGCACAACCAGCAGCACAAACCCTACCACGGTAATAAGACCAGTTAGTAAAAACAAACCCAATAGTCGCCAAAAAAATGGCCGTGTGGTGTGGATCACGCTCCGCATGCCGATTTTATGCCCCTGAGCACTCTTAAACTGTGTGACAATAAGCGTTACAAACATAAAGAGGGCAGCAACAAAGGTAGCAAAAAATGCTAGTGTAGCAACTACGGCCTGGCCGTCACTCGGTGCTCGGTTGTAGGCACCTACAAGTAAGGCAGTTACTACCCCTAGTCCTACTGGCAACAGGGATTGCAGCAAAAAAGTACCCAAATTGAGCCGTAAGGCTTGCCAACTAGGTTTAAACAATGTGAGTGCATCTGGAAATTCCGATGCGGGTTTTTGTGATGGTTTTTTTGGGCGTTTATCTGGCATATTATTCCTCTCAACTTTAAGGTATAATAACAGGTACTAACAAATCGGGCGAGTGGTGGAATTGGTAGACACGCATGCCTTAGGAGCATGTATCGTAAGATGTGGAGGTTCAAGTCCTCTCTCGCCCACCAACAATAGGCCAGGTAAATTCCTGGCTTTTTGTTGTTTATTGGAAATTGTCGTAGTCGTAATTGTTTAGATAGTCGTCGTTTGAGTAGTTATAGATGTACAAGTCGGCATCAAAACATTGTCGGCCTTTTTTATGCCAAGACGGTGAATCATAACCGTATGAGCCCGCTGAGGCATCGGTTTTAAAGGTGGCACAAATGGTGTATCTATCCTCGGTGTGTGAGTATTCGTAGTCGGACAACCGCTTAGCGGTTTTTTCGTCTACTTGTACTGCTGACAAAGTATTAGGGGCGTTACCTTTATCCTGTGCGTAGTTATCAACGGCAGCTTGCAGTTTGATAATGTCCGATACCTTGCGCTCGTCCGCGGCCGCACCGCGTGAAATAACATAACCCCAAATTATTGCACCAAAGCTAATCGCCGCAATAACAGCTACCGCCAGGTAGTACTTTTTCATCGAGTCGCGCATTATAAGTCCCCCTTGCGATGGCTGTCAAACCAGTAATACATAAAGATACCGCCGATGATGAGTAGGCTTGTAATAAAGTCGGCAATAATCGGCCCAAGCTTTACGCCCTCGGTTTCGGCGCTTCCGTAGCTTAGGCTAATAAACGCAAAAACGTAAGAGATGGTAGAGATAATCCCGACAATAAAGCTTATAAACAGCATAATCTGCACGGCGCGCCGGCGTGAGGGGTCAATTAAAAGCGAGCGGTCATGTAGCTCAGCCCTCTTAAGGCGCAAAAAGAAAAAGCCGAAAATTGGTAAAGTGACAATCAGGGCTGCGCTGGCGAATGCCGTTAGGCCGGAACCAAACACGTAGCTGCCAGAATCGTCGAACAAGTTGGCAAATATGGTATGAAGCACCAGTCCAAGCGACAGAGCGCTTACTGTAAGGGCAATCATCATTAGGTAATATTCCATGCCGCGTGTAGTGTAAGCCTTAACGACGGCGATGGGCATGTGTGGCTTAAGGCCTGCGCCGCTAAGGGCGCCATCGGAACCTTGCCCACCACCAGTACCATGCATTTGCATAGCTTCGCTTACTGTCCGTGGGTGCCAGCCTGCGCCAACTAGGCGATCTTTAATAGTTTGGTGGTCGGCGCCGCTTTCGCGTGCCCGCCGAATGTACTGTTGCAGGTCTTCGCTCATATATTCCTTAATGACTTATTGCTCCATTAAGCGCCAAGCACAAACACTTGTCAACTGTAAATATCACGCTTTATTTGGCGTACTTTTGGCGCCACTTGGTAAAGTCCCAGCCTGTCAAAAATTCCTGGGCGGCGCTGCGTCCGCTTTGGTAGAGTTTTGCCTGCGTGTCGGGGGTAATGTCAAAATCGGTAGCTTTAACTTTGAAGGTGTCGACAAAAATGGTACGCGCCTCGGTGGCTGGGTCGTCGATGTGCATTTGATCGTGCGCGTTAATCATGGTGGCCAGCAACGATTTGGCAAAGTCAAGGGTGTTGTGAATAGGATTTGCCACCAAGTTAGCGTCGGCTTTAGCGGCTAATTTGACACCAAATGTTGGCCAGTCAGGTGTGCGGTCGAACAGGCTAATTGGAAAGTTGGACAACATACCGCCGTCGACTAGTGTTTGTTTGCCGAGACTGACCGGCTCGTAAAAGAAAGGGATCGACATGCTGGCGCGTACAGCGTCGGCTACCAATTGCGTGTCCGGGTCGAGCCCGTAGCGGGCATAATCCCAGGGCAAGCGGGCCAGCCGGCCGCCGCTGACGTCAGAGGCAATGACGACCAGTTTGTAGCGCTGTTCGGGCGGCAATACTTTGGCCCAAGGTTCGGTAATTTTGAGGTCGGCGAAGGTTTTGACGCCTAATTTTTCTAGCTCCGCCGTCAGCCAATCACGTAAAAAACGCCCTTCGTAAATGCCTTTTTCGAACCACACTGAAAGTGTTTTGCCCGGAAGACCGAGCTTGTCGATAAAACCTTCATCGCGGAACTGTTTGTAGTCAAGCTCACGCATGAGAGCCAGCATTTTGTCAATTGGCATGCCGGCGGCAACGAGGGCGCCAACAATTGCTCCGGCACTGGTTCCGGCTGCGCGGCGCATACGGTAGCCCTTGCGGTGTAACTCCTCTAAAGCGCCAACTAAGCCAATGCCTTTAACGCCACCACCTTCTAGTACAACATCGCACCATTGCCCATCCATCATATTGTTTTGATTGTAGCACGCTGCGTTAACAAGCAATAATTGCTTTTTGCATTAATGTAGTGTATAATAGTATAATAAGCTTTTTAATTCCCCTTGTCATGAGCACCGAAAAATTACCATCTGTTGAAGAATTTGTCGATGACTTCATAACTTTTGCTCAGCCTGAAAACCATTTTCCGCTTACTTATTGGCAAAATGTCGCTAGGGCTGCCCGCCAAGCCCTGGGGGAAATACGATCACGAAACAATGGTTCGGGAGTAGGCGGCCGGGGGTTTATACTAACCGGTTACGATGCTGCCAGGGTGTACGGTACGGTTGAGCCTGAATTACATTGCCCCACGCCCCATGTTTCATTTGCTGAGGATAAAAGGGTAGATGATTTCCCTGAACCCGAACTTTTCGACGAAAACGGATGCTATAATGTCTAAGATGTGTAATCTGACCAATCACCACTTGCATATGTTGCCGGAGCGAATCGGTTAGTTTGTTGTTCTAAAACATAAAACGCCGGTTCGTCCGGCGTTTTTAAATTATTTTTTTATTGTAAGGAGAATCATGAACTACGAACTAAACAATCAAACACAATTTTATATTGGCAAAGGCGTACGCGCCGATGCCGAACGTTGGTTAACCTCACAAGGTATAGAAGTCCCCTCTGTGCCAGACCGTTGCCTTCATCGGCCGTAACCAAAATGGACAGCAATTTTACTGGCTAAAAGACAAAGCAATAACCCAGACGGTTTGGGAATTGAATGGCGTAGGGCTTGTCGGCAGCGACGTAACCGCCGAACAGGAGGTAATGGGTCTAACTGGTGAAGCAGTCGCCAGTATAGACGGGCTGCGCTACGTTTTTGCCGGACGCCCGGAAACCGAGCAACGGTTTTGGACCAAGCTAACATATGGCGAGCCGCCGATTGTAGGCACAACGTACCCAAATGCAACTAAAGCTTTTTTAAGTGGGCTTGTAGAAATAGTGTATACCCCAGGCTCGACCGAGGCCTTGCCATACTTAAAACCCGGGATAGACGCAATTTGCGAGTTGGTGAAGACTGGCGATTCGCTAAGATGGAACCGGTTGAGAGTTTTTGACAATCTTGCTGGGGTACGGCTAATGCTCGTGCGGCAAATCGAGTCTGGTACAATCATGAGAGGAACAATTAACCAATGAATTTAAGTACACAACCCTACAAGGGTGCCCGGGATTTTTACCCCGAAGACAAGCGCCTGCAAAAGTATATGTTTGGCATCTGGCGTAAGGTAGCCGAGCAGTTTGGCTACGAAGAATACGACGCTCCAATTTTAGAACCGCTAGAGCTGTACTTGGCAAAAACAGGCGAGGAGATTGTAAGCGAGCAAACCTACACCTTCACCGACCGCGGTGGGCGGCAGGTAGCAATTCGGCCAGAAATGACCCCAACTGTCAGCCGTATGGTTGCAGCCAAGCGGCAAGAGCTGGCTTACCCGCTCCGCTGGTACTCTGTCCCTAATTTATGGCGATACGAACGCCCGCAACGGGGGCGGCTGCGCGAGCACTGGCAGCTTAATGTTGACATTTTTGGGGTGGATGGGCTATTGGCCGAGGCCGAGATCATTCAGGTAGCCAATGGTATACTCAAAACCGCCGGTGCCACACAAAGCATGTACACCATTAGGGTTAACAGCCGCAAGCTGATGGATTTTATCCTTAAGGATTATCTCGAACTCGACAGCGTGCAGCGTCATATGATTGCTAAGCTCATCGACCGTATGCACAAGGTAAGCCACGAGGCATTTATGGCCGAATCCCATGCCATTTTTACGCCGACGCAGCGCGAAAAGGGCGCCAGTAACAAACTTATAGGCCTGTTAAAAACCAAAGACCTGAACCACCTGCCAGAGGTTGTGCGCAGCCACAGCGCCGCCATGGAGCTCAAAGAATTGTTTAAGTTGCTAAAAGACGCTGGCGTCGAAAATGCCATATTTGACCTGAGCATAATGCGTGGCTTTGACTACTACACTGGCATTGTGTTTGAGGTGTACGATGAAAACCCAGATAACAACCGTTCTATGCTCGGCGGCGGCCGTTACGACGGCTTAGTCGGGCTATTCGGCGTAGACCCGGTACCTACGGTGGGCTTTGGTTTTGGCGACGTCACGTTGCAGAACTTTTTAGAGGGCCACAAGCTGTTACCGCCCGAACGCTCGGACACTGATATTTACGCCGTAGTAATTGGCCAAACCTACGGCCCTGCTTTACGCGCTATCCAGGAAATGCGCGATATGGGCCTAAATGTCGCCGTGGATATTACCGGGCGCAAAATTGACAAGCAAATTCAGACGGCGGTTAAAAAGAATATCCACTATGCGATATTTATTGGCGAAAAAGAACTAAGCGAAGAGCAGTTTGAAATTAAAAATCTCGTTACTGGTGTTAGCGAGCGGCACAGCTTAGCGCGAATTGTAAGTATTGTAAAAGACTACAGAGGCGCCAGCGAAGAAGAGTAACCAAAAGTTGCTTGTAGTGGTCTTGACTGGTAGTGCCCAAACATGGCGTTCCTACTCTGGCAAAAAATGTGGCAATCTGTTACAGTCACTCCTATGTCTACAACCAAGAAACAACTATCGCCTACAAAAGTGCAACTTAAGCTAACGGCTAACGACCTTTCCAGTTACAAAGAAGCCGCCCTCCGTAAGTTGGGCACTAATGTCAAAGTACAAGGGTTCCGTCCGGGTAAAGCGCCTTCTAACCTTATAGAGAAACAGCTTAACCCTAACTTATTGCAAAGCGAGGTGCTCGACCAAGCCATCAACAGCCTATATGGTCAAGCTTTACGCGAACACCGTTTGCGCCCTGCTAGTGAGCCAAAAGTCAGTATCACTAAATTTGTACCTTTTGAGAACCTAGAGGCAGATGTTGAAGTAGAAGTCATTGGCGAAGTTACGCTTGCCGACTACAAAAAAATCAAAGTTGCCCGCAAGGATGAGAAAGTCACGGCCAAGGAAATTGACGAAGTCCTAGAACAATTGGCCACCCGCCAGGCCGAGAAAAAAGACGTCGAGCGCGCCGCCAAAAACAGCGACGAAGTTTGGATTGACTTTAAAGGTGTCGACGCCAAAACCAAAGAAGCAATTAAGGGCGCCGACGGCCAGGATTACCCGTTACTTTTGGGTAGCAATACTTTTATACCAGGGTTTGAGACAAATCTTGTTGGCGCTAAACCTGGCGACGAGAAAGAATTTACTTTGACTTTTCCTAAAGACTACGGTGTTGCTGCCTTGCAAAACCGCAAAGTAACCTTTACGGTAACTGTTAAAAAGGTGCAAGAAGTTGCCAGCCCCAAAATTGACGACGCATTTGCCGCTAAAGTGGGACCCTTCAAGTCATTGGCTGATCTGAAAACTGATATCGACAAAGAGCTAAAAGCCCGCAAACAGACCGATGCCGAACAGGCTTTTACGAACGAACTCATCCGCACACTTGCCGAAAAGTCTAAAGTTGCTATACCAGACGGTTTGGTCGACGAACAGCTAGACCGTATCGAGCGCGAGCAGCGCCAAAATCTCACCTACCGTGGCCAAACTTGGCAAGAATACTTAGAAAGCGAAAAACTAACCGAAGAAACATTCCGTAAAAAACACCGTGCCGATGCCGAACTACGCGTTAAGGCGGGCATTGTTTTAGCCGAAGTAGCCGAAGCCGAAAAAATTACCGTCACGCCAGAAGAATTTAACTCCCAACTGCAAGTCCTTAAGGCGCGCTACCCAGACGCGCAAATGCAAGCGCAGCTGGAAAAACCCGAAAACCAGCGCGACATCCTAAGCCGCATGGTCACCGACAAAACGGTCGCCAAACTAAAAGAATACGCCAAGTAGCTCTGTATCATCCTGATTAGGAAATGGCAAAAGAGACATTTTGTAATTCTATAGCTGGCGAGCTTTGTCCTGACTGTCCTTTACTCTTGCTTAAAGAAGTGGAGTGGAAAGAGGCGACACAAGCGGGTGTAACACCTTTTGACGCTGCTCTGGACATCGGAACGGCTATTTTTGAGGCAAGGGATTGGAATACGCCCACCGAAGAAGCTGATGGCACTGAAGAAAGATTCGAGGAATATTTTGAAGGGTCTACGGATAAACATAATCGTACTATGAGTGCAGAGAATAAGGAATCGTTAGCTATAGATGAGAAAGAAGAACAGATGATGGAAGTAGTAAGCTGGCTGCAGCTTACAACATTGCAATCAGGACCTGCCGCAGTACAGGGATTGTGTAAAAGACCTACTTCTGGCGATGTTCCCGCTCTGGTCAAAGCCGCACGTAGTGCCTATGATTGCTTTATGCGCCAAAGGACAGATGCTTGTACACTGCAAGAAAAACACGAATCGATATCCTCTGTGTACGCTAGCTTGGTAGACAGGGATATGGGCGCGGCTGTACTGGAAAATTTTGCACGTCATGGAAACCTACAGCAAGTTCGTGAAATGGGTGCAAAAGTTCAAGAAGTGCTGCACGATATCTTTGACCGTCTTGAACTTAAACATGGCTCTTTAGTGGATTTTTTCCGCGTACCCGAAGTCAGGTGCAGGGAGTATCTTTTTTTAATAGCAGAAGTGCTTAAGTCCGGGCGGTTAGGGCAGCACTAAAGCATTCGGTATAGGGCAAGCGCCGCTACGGTTGCAGAGGGATGGGGCTTGGGGGTTGTGGTGTATTCGCCACTGCGGTAGCGCTTAATGGTATCAATAAGGTCACGCCTTCGCAGTGATGTTACGGCATTTTTAATACCAGTTACCGCCATGTCGCCGAGCATGTTAGTATTGTCAACGATAAATTCGCCGAAGGCTCTAGCCGGTTCAATAAAGGACTCTCGGAATACCTGCTGACGGATGGTCCTTTTTTGATCCCTGACTGCCTTTATTGCAAGCTTGTCGTCTTCGGGCTGCTGGTGGACCCTGTTGTCGACCCAGTCGGCCCATTTGCGCTGGCCTGTTTCGGGGTCGTCTACAAACCCACCCCATCCGTAGCTGCCATCGGGCTTTTGTGTTAGCTTTGGTCCGTCTTCTGTGTATCTATTCCACAGTACATCCATAGCTACACCATCCTCAGTTTGTGGGGCATCCCACAGAGGTTCAGGTTGGGCAGTTAGGGCCGCTACTTTAGGAGCCTTTTCCGCCTGGCGTGGACTGAGAAACTCCGCACCGTCGTTGCCAATGCGCATAATGTGGCCAGTATCTGCCACTAGGGCAAATTCCCCTGTCTCCCCCCATGGTTGGATTGGGCTGTGTTCAAGTAAAACTTTTGTCGTCATTAGAATCCTCGCTTCGAATTAAAAAATTATTATACCATTTATTTTTGAAATGCAAGTGCAAAGAGTCAATTTTAGCACTCTTGACTGCTGAGTGCTAAAAGCTCTATACTTAGGCCCATGACCAAACCACA
>DASRJJ010000143.1:0-6014 GCA_035649555.1 Saccharimonadales bacterium (SeqCode) | reverse complement strand
GGCTCCGCTTTGACCAGGCTACCCGCCATTTTTATGGCCTCCCCACTTATACTGAACGTGGAACGCTAACAATCGTACTTACGGCTACTGACACGTCCGGGGCAACCGTGAGCGACACATTTATGGTGACGGTACAGCCTGTAACTGACACTAATTTGATGGCTGGTGATGACCAAACCAATCGTCTTCGTGGCAACCGCCAGAACGATCTGCTAGTGGGTATGGGTGGCGACGACTCCTTGCAAGGTGGAGGCGGTGGTGATGTATTGGACGGCGGCACCGGCAACGATACCTTAAAAGCCGGTTCCGGTGGTGACACTCTATACGGCGGTGAGGGGAATGACTTGCTCATCGGTGCTCGTGGTAGCGACATCTATTTGTTTGGCTATGGTGACGGCCAAGATATCGTACAAGGAGCCGACAATAGCGATACAATCTTGTTATTGGTAAATCCGCAAGACGTCGTATTCGTCCACGAAGGAAACAATTTGGTTATTCGTCTTCGTGACACAGCGGATACGCTAACGTTACTCAATTGGTACAAAGGTGATCGTAACCGTGTGGCGTTTATCGCTGTTATTGATGGGCAAAGGCTATTTCCTCCAGATTAACTTAGATAATCTGTACTTATCACCTTTTGGGAAATATATGTAATCGCAAGCTTATAGTCTTATGTTTCGTAGAAACTGCGCGTTTATAGCAACAATAATAGTCGATAATGACATAAGCACGGCTCCGATAGCGGGCGATAGCACAAACCCAGCCGCCGCAGTCACGCCAGCCGCCAGCGGGATCGCTATAGCGTTGTAGCCGGTCGCCCAGCCGAGATTTTGCAACATCTTGTGATAGGTAGCTTTGGAGAGTTTGACGATTTTGGTTACGCCGCGCGGGTCGCTACTAGCCAGTACAATGCCAGCTGACTCAGTAGCAATATCCGTACCCGCACCAATCGCAATGCCAATGTCCGCTTGCGTTAAGGCTGGTGCATCGTTTACACCGTCGCCAACCATAGCTACGCGGCTGCCGTCCGCTTGGAGTTTTCTGACCGTTTCAGCCTTGTGCTCCGGCAAGACTTCGGCAAAGTATTCTTTAATGCCGAGTTCTTTTGCGACCCAAGCGGCCACGCCTTTGCTGTCGCCGGTCAGCATAGCTACCCGCTTGTCCATTTTATGCAAGGCAGCGACGGCTTCTTTGGATTCTTCCCGAATAACGTCGGCCAGCATGATCGCGCCGCGTACGGTTTTATGTTGGTCGATGACGTAGACAACTGTTTTGCCCTCATTTGATGCTTGCTTGGTAGCCTCTTTTACGCTGCCAGGCACGGTGGCTTTCAATTCTTCGACCAAGCGCGGGCCGCCAACGTAGGCTTCGTGGCGCTTTATAATGGTGGCTTTGGCGCCCCGCCCGGCCAGGCCAGCAAAGTTTGAGATGGTGGGGATTTTTAGGTTTTGCTCTTTGGCCGCTTTAACTATGGCCCTTGCGATAGGGTGTTCCGATTCTGATTCGATGGCCGCCGCAATTGCCAGCAATTCCTTTGCGTCGCCGTCGGTCACTATATCTACCACGCCTTGCTCGCCTTTGGTAAGGGTGCCGGTTTTATCGAACAATATAATATCCACATTCCGAGCCGTTTCGAGTGCCATGCGCTGCCGGATAAGCAGACCGTTCTTAGCGGCAAGTGTTGTTGAAATCGCCGTCACTAACGGCACTGCTAGGCCGAGTGCGTGCGGACAGGCGATAACCAGCACGGTTACGACACGCTCCAAGATAAACCCGGCGGGTTGTTCAGTCGCAGCCCAGGCTGCCCAAGTAATGAGCGCCGCGCCAATCGCGGCAAAAGTCAGGTAAAAAGCGGCTTTGTCGGCCAGGATTTGGGTTTTGGACTTACTGCTTTGGGCTTCGGCGACCAGCTTCATAATACCAGCTAGGGCGGTTTCGCCTCCGACCTTTGTAACCTTTATGGTCAACGAACCGCTGCCGTTGATCGTGCCACCAATGACCTGCGCCGCGGCAGCTTTCTTTACCGGCTTGGACTCGCCGGTGAGCATAGATTCGTTTACGTCGGACTCACCTTTAACCACTTCGCCGTCGGCAGGGATTTGCGAGCCGGGGCGAACCAGTACCATGTCGCCAACTTTAAGTTTGGAGACTGGTACTTTTTTGTCGTCCATCAGTTCGGCCTCGTCTGGTAGCAATCTAGCTAACTCCTTCAATGCGCCCTGCGCATTCATGACCGAAGCCATCTCTAGCCAGTGACCCAGTAGCATAATGGCGATCAGCGTGGCTAGCTCCCACCAAAAGTCCATGCCCTCAACCAAGCCCAGCGTAACGGCCAGGCTGTAGCCAAAGGCAACAGTAATGGCCAGCGAAATAAGCGTCATCATGCCGGGCAAGCGATCGGCCAGCTCGTTCTTAGCACCTTTTAGGAATACTAAGCCGCCGTAGAAAAAGATGATCGTGCCGAGTATGGCGGGCAGCCATTCGTTTCCGGGAAACGCTGGCATAGAAAAGTTGAGCAGTTCCTGAATAGTTTCGGAATACAGCAGTACCGGAACGGTCAGCGCCAACGTCAGCCAAAATTTCTGCTTAAACATATCGACGCTATGGCCCTCGTGCTTGTCGTGAGCCGCGTGGTCCATGTGATCCATATGTTCGTTATGATTCATTGAAGCTTAGGGAGTAAATGACCAATCGTTTATTACGTCTGTTAGAATAGCCTCGCTCGTAGCGTTGGTGTCTGGCAGTTCAATCTGGTAGCCAATACCGGCGTGGTCAAAGTACACCAGCTTAGCCGCAAACAGCCCGTCGCCAGTATATGTTTGGGCTGCTACGCCGTCTATGGTGATGGGTGCGCCGAGGGTTAACGGGCTGCCCCATTGGGCTTCAAAGTTGGCACGCAAGGTAGCGGAATCGGCCGCAGGATGGCCAAGGATATTGACCTGCGAGAGAAGGTAAGCGTCAACGACATTTGTTTCGTCCGTTACGCATTGGCCAATGGTTAAATCAGTTATTGGGCCGCCTTCAAAGCCGGCGTCCAGGTTACGAATGACGACTCTGGGGCTGGATACCGTAACTGCAAATTTGCCAATTTCGGCCGAGTAGTCCGAACCGCCCTCGCAAGCTGCGCTTTCGCCGCCGGCCTCTGGAATATCGGGAGTCACCACACCTAGATCTTTGAGTTGTTCTTGTAACTTACTGATAAGCGTCTTTTGGCCGCTAACCTTTTGGGTTGCATCGTAGTAAAGCCAGCCGACCACCGCAAAGGCCACGACCAGCAACACGCCCACCACCACACAAATAATCTTATTTTTGCCTGGCCTTTTTTTATCCGGTACTTCCGATTGTTCGGCCTTAGAAATGTTAGCATTGTCCATAATTATTCCTTTTTATTTTTTATCTCATAAGCAGTATACCACCGCCATATTAGATCTTATAGTAACCAGTTTGATGCGCTTTTTTCCAGCAGCTGGCCTAAGCCTATGCTAAGTTGCACTATTTTCGGGTGCCTTTAAGCAGCAGAAATCCCAAGAAGGCGATTATAGCGATGTCCACCAGGACATTTATGTAGATGCCGTAGATAATGGACACGATGGCTTCGTAAACAATCCAAGCAGCCACACCGTAGAACAAAATTTTTCCGAGCTCTCGGTCTTTTTGCAGGACCGCCCGGCGGCCCGATAGAAGCAGGAGAACGCTAAAGCCAATGAATACCGAGCCGTAGAGGCCTCGGCTCCAGCCTTCAAATGATGCATCCGGTACAAACCTCTGGTACACCGGCAAGCCCTCAAGGCCAAAAATCGAATAAAAGATGCCGAAAAGGATACCGATTATTCCAACGGTCGTTATCAGTAGGGTGAAATGTTTACGGTTCATGATTGTATGATACCTCTTACCCTTACTGTATGCATAATGTCCTGTAGCGGAAATTGTGCCTCCGCCTGTAGTATCCTAAAACTATGACGCATCATGTAATCTACGTGCCTGGCTTGGGGGACTACAATAGTCATGGGCAAGAAACTGTCCCCGCGGGCTGGAATAAATACGGCGTGGTCGGGCATTACAATCCAATGGTGTGGAATGACAAAGAACCCTTCGCGCCTAAGTTTCAGCGCCTATTGGATAAGATAGATAGGCTATCGGCCGAAGGGCCGGTTTCGCTCGTGGGGGCGAGTGCTGGTGCAAGTGTAGCGCTACTGGCCTTAGCAAAACGGCCTAAAAAGGTTGCTGGTGTCGTGTGCTTGGCGGGCAAAATACACCATCCCGAAACTGTTCGGCCGGAGCTGTATGCCGAAAATCCCGCTTTTCGGGAGGCGCTAGAGCAGCTACAGGAGGCATTGCCAGAGATTCAATCTAAGTACGCAGCACGGATTATGTCGATCCATGCCTTGTACGATGGGTCGGTGCCTGCTCGCGACTCGATCATTCCCGGAGCGCACGAAAAAACAATGCCAACGATCGGCCACGTCATTAGTATTGTCTTGATGCTGGCTTTTAGAAGCGGCACAATAATACGCTTCCTTCAAAAACAAGCCGCGAAAATTATTGCCACTTAAAGAATGGAGCGAATAGGTGTTGTCTAAACTTTTGAGGGTGATGAACTAAGTTAGAACAAGATATTACAGCCTTACGTGAACTGCTAGCAAGACAGATGATAGAATACGGCTGTGGAACGACACCCACCATCTCAGCAAGAAGCTCATCCAACTTTGCGAATGTCCGCAGCGGCCCAAAACATCTACATTTATGGCAACAATGTCTGGAAATATATTGATGATCTATATCGTGGTGTAGATGCATATTATGAACAAACCGGTATGGCGCTTCATAACCCAGCACGTGCGGAATACCTTGGTATGCGTGCAGCCTGGAATGCGGTCTTGGCGCCTATATTGCACGGGATGGAAATTCATTTGGCCAGATGGTTACTAAGGGAGACTAGGGAGTTGTCCGATGTATCTCAGCTGGTTACGCCCGGGCAGATGACTGACACTACTTTCGATCGATATACACTTGACCATCGGGACGTCTACACGGGTAAGGACTTAGCGTTTATGCGTGCCTCCTCGGCATGGAGCGTATATGCCGCCGAGGATTTTCTCCATCAGATGAATGGTGGGGGCTACACCAGCTGGTGCCGTCCAGTTTGGCAGGCGTTCACAGATTTGCATCCAGAGTTTTGCGCTCTGGAAGCAGCAGAAAAACAACAATATATTCCAGGATTCCAGCGTAACACCAACCCGTGGGTGGCGGTAATGTCAATCATAGCCGACACAAACTCACTAGCATTAACTGGCTATGACCAAGTGGCTAAGCATATAGTTGATTGGGGCTATCCAAAGGGCACCAATCCAGCAATTCGTATGTTAGAAAAGTCAGAAGAACTAAGTTGGCAGGCCTCCACTAAACGAATTTTTTTGGCTGCAAATTTTCCAAAAGCCTCCAAGCCTGGGCGAAAATGTCCAGTATGGCATGAGCCGCATAATCAGCAAAGCATGTATGCCGTGGCTTCCCTGGCCAATGGCCCATGGCCAGTCACGGGCTATTGCCCAGGAAATGTATTACTTACGGCACCGCTGCTTGACCAAGCATGCATCGTTGAAGAACTGTTTAGCAAAAAGGAAGAACAAAGTGACTATAACCATCGTTGGTTTCCGCGCGTGTTTGGTAGCGCCAGAGCAACAGAGATGCGATTGGTCTTCGGTGCATATATTATGAACTCTATGAATTGTATGGGGGACAGGGAGTTAAACTTAGTCTGAATCTCAAGGCGGGGGCCAGTGGATATCCAAACTTTGACTGCCACTAGGACTTAATTGGCAAGGTTTAACGCCCCCAAGTTCCGGGATTCAAATTCAATCTAGCCTGAGTGGCTGCGATCTCAACTTATTCGTCAAACGAGGCGAGCGTAGTGCAGCCCGGCAGCTCGGGGCTCGCCGGGTAGATGTCTTTGCCCAGGTACTTCTCCCATGCGTCGTGCACCATATGGCCGAGGCCTGCTTGAGAGTTTGTTGCAT
>DASRJJ010000142.1:0-2858 GCA_035649555.1 Saccharimonadales bacterium (SeqCode) | reverse complement strand
CGTACGCCTTAAGCGCTTCGCGGTTAGACCAAACGCGCAGATCTATAACCTCATCGGGCAGATGGAACTCTTCTTCGCGGCCTATATATTCAAGATCAACGCTCCACACCGTGGGTTCTTTATAGGGGTCTTGGCCTACATATCCCACCGTGCCATTGGTCGGCTGGCCGGTAAAGCACTCCACTGGTGCGGCCCAATCCGGGTACACCTGTGGCGTGCCCACCGGACATTCAAATGGCTCCAAGACTTCGTCGGTAACTAACTGGCCAACGACCCCACTAAAGAATTTTCTTGCATCAAACTCGCGGCTAGGCGTCCCTCTCGCCACGGATTCATAACTCATGGGCTACTGGTCCGGATTAGGCGGAGATGTAGTGCTGTCCTGGACTTCTTGGGAAGGTTCCCCAGTGAATCCGCCAGGGGGGCCAGTACCGCCGAGTTTTGGCCTTGCGAGCACTTTGGTCCCAATCGCGCGTCCTATGGCATAAAAAGTTACAGCATGGTCAGGAAACTCTGCCTCCGGTAACATTGCTGATTCCGCAATTCCCGCTTCAAACTGAGGTATTTTTGCTAACAGCATGAGCCACACCCTCCTTACTAAGTTAACTTTATTAAGCATAAGTATAATGCATTCGCCCATTCAGTAAAGTCGCTCTTTGCAGTTTCACTCTGAAAAATAGCCCACAATCTATAGCTAATCTTTCGTTTTCCACAATGTTTCGGCCGCAATTGGTATCACTGTGGTCAGTCGTAATTGTGCGGCGGAAATATTCTGATAACCATCATGGTGCGGGGAACTAAGTTCGATACTGGCGGGGCACTTGCCACGAATGCGTAAGCGGCCATTCCGCAGCGACGGCAACCGATAAATTCCATTTGTAGCTATCTGTACAGAGTCATGACTATAAGGACATCCTAATCGCGGATCGCTATTTTTAAACATTGTCTCGAAGAATCGTTTACTGATCGAATCGGGCCAAGCTAGTTCCTTAACTTTTGCCAGCAGCGCCATTCCAGGGTCAGCGTCTTGTTGCCACAAGCGGTGATGCCCGTGCCTGGTAGCGGCAGTAATCACATCTAAGGCAGTAACGTTCGAATTAATGGCATTCCCGCATATATGCATGTACGCCTGACCCTCAGGCACATCCGGATCGTATTCGTGGAGGACGAACTTGTCATTAAGGAGTTTGTAATCGGGGAGATTTTTTCTATAGGCTTCAAAAACGGGTCTGGCCCAGTGTCCGGGCTCGAACAGAACGCCATGCAAAAATCGCCTTGCCGCATCAAGACTAAATAAGCTGCTGATACGTAAAAAATCCCATTGCTCTTCGGTAAAAAACTTCTCATCCTTTTTTTCGTACGGCTGTGTCATAGTATCTATGTAATGCAGATCTTGCTGTGCGGAGGAAATTTCTGCAGCTAGCTCGGAGAATTCTTTGCCCTGGTCCCCAAGGCGCCGCATATCTTCGGCCAGTTCAACCTCGACACCATGTAATAAGACAGCCGAGGTGATACGAAAAATAGCCTCAACTCTTTTTTGGGCTGGACTATTCGGATCACGGTGGCGAGGTGTATAATACTCGACTGTCTGATCGCCAACTATTCTTAAAAGATTATCGGTCAGGAGCGGTTGGCTATATAGTTCCTGGGCACACTTATCACCCAAAATCTGAGGATGGTCGTTATTGCCCTTCATCTTATTGAGTATACAAGGGTGTTATATAAAAGGACCCGTACCGATGACCATGCCGCAGCAATAATCAAAGGGCTTCCTATTAACTTACATCATGTACTACCCTTTGCAATTCTTTCAAAACTGGACCTGGGTGAATAGTACTTGGATACCACATATGCATAATGCGCTTGTCTAGCTTAGGGTCAGTAATGTCACTCATTGCACAAACAACAAGTGGCAACTCAAATTTTTTACATGCCTCGCTCAGCTGTACTATGGCCGCCGGGAAAGTCAAAGTCTCTTCTGTTATGCGCCACAGCTCGTGCATTTCAGGCGGTACCCTCCCAAGAGCGGCGCTGCCGATATATGCCCCTAGTATAGCTCTCCTAACCCTAGCGGCCTCTGTCGCTGCTTCCGAGGGGCTGGGCAGTTCCCTTAGGGCGAACGTTTCAAAATTTACCCCCGTTTCGGGGTCACCGCCAGGCCAATAAAAAGTTGCATACCTTGCGAGCGAAGCGATACTGGGATCGTATTTGTCGAATATGTCAGGTTCTGAGCTGCTCAATATAATGTTATTATAAATGGCCCCTTTTATGGGCTGCATGGCCCCAAGACGCTCTAATATTCCGATGGCCAATTGCCCTCCTTTAATAAATTTCGCGCTCATATTACGTCTAATTTATCAAAAAAGTATGTAAGCCATAAAGTCTATGGGAAAGATGCGTCCCAACGGGCCACCATGCGGCGCCGACCATTGTTCGGCAGGGTTCGAGGCCGGGAACTAAATTTTCTGGTGATGGGCACCGAGCCAGCAGGAGATGTGACTGCTGGCGGCATGCAACAACCATAGTATAACTAGGCCTAACGCCGTCGCCAAGGTTGCAGCATGATAATTTCTTCGAAATTATGCAACATAAATAGTATCGGGGAAAGCCACAGGGTGGTAGTTAGATCCATACTTCTAGTTTACCGCGGCGAGCGCCAGAACCAAACCTACTTGGACTCGAGGGGAGACAGATGGGGAGGTGTGGGAGCACGGAATCTACATAACTCTCGGCACTCATAGGAAATATTCTACATTGATTGTTCAAGCTTCCACAGGGACGCTTGAACACCTGGAAGAACTACTGCTACACCACGGTAGTCCAACGCTTCAGGCAAAGAATGGGATTTTGACGTTGAA
>DASRJJ010000141.1:0-4536 GCA_035649555.1 Saccharimonadales bacterium (SeqCode) | reverse complement strand
GGTTTATATGATTGACCGCATTGTAAACACTGGCGCGGATGACGACACAAAGGAGCGGGAGCTAGAGAACACCCTGCGGCCACAGGATTTTGCCAATTACATCGGCCAGGAACGGATCAAAAAGAACTTACAGCTGGCTATCGAGGCCGCCAAAAAGCGCGGCGAACCGCTCGATCATTTACTATTGTACGGGCCGCCGGGCTTGGGCAAGACGACGTTAGCGACAGTTGTGGCAAACGAAATGGGCGCACAAATTCGTGTGACAAGCGGGCCGGCTATCGAGCGCGCCGGGGATTTAGCGAGTATGCTGACCAATCTGGCCGACGGCGACATTTTGTTTATAGACGAAATCCACCGTCTGCACCGCAGTATCGAGGAGGTGCTATACAGCGCCATGGAGGATTTTAAGCTTGATATTATGCTGGGCAAAGGCCCTAGCGCGCGTAGCTTGCGGCTCGATTTGCCCAAATTTACCTTAATTGGCGCGACTACCCGTACGGGCAACTTGGCTGCACCGTTGCGCGACCGCTTTGGTATGATCCACCGGCTGGAGTTTTATAAGCCCGCAGAAATTGAGCATATTATTCGCCGCGCCGCCGATATTTTAAACGTTACAATTGATCCACCTGCCGCGCAAGAACTGTCCAAACGTTCACGCCTGACACCGCGGATTGCCAACCGCCTGCTTAAACGTGTACGCGACTATGCCGATGTCAATGGCGATGGGATCATCGATACAGTCATTAGCCGCCGCGCCTTAGATTTACTTGAAGTTGACGAGCTTGGGCTCGACCCGGCCGACCGTATGCTGCTTACTGCTATCATTGACAGCTATAAAGGCGGGCCGGTCGGTGTCGAAACGCTTGCCGCGCTTACTGCCGAAGAACGTTCTACTATCGAGGATTTTTACGAACCCTACCTCATGCAAATTGGCCTACTGGAGCGCACGCCACGCGGCCGCAAAGTAACCCCCAAAACCTACCAGCACCTTGGTCGCAAGCTTAACCAGTCGACAGATCAATCAAGCTTACTTTAATTAGTTAAGGCTGGCTTTAACGAACGTTTGGTTGTTTTCGAGGGTGGCGGTTAGAGTGTAGTGTGCGCACATCGTCACGACATTATCGCAAGCGGCACCATCGGCGGCGGATACTTCATAGGCGTAGCAATTCTCGCCCGGGGCAAACGTGGGGTGGCCGTCTTGGGTACATGAGCCGCTTGCCGACCACTGCGGATCGCGCAAGCTGTCTTCTTTAAGGTCCTTCATTTGTTCCGTACGCCAAGTTGGGTTGTTAATTTCTGCCACCGAAGGGTATTTGTTGTTGATAGCGTAATAAATCTCCAGCTGGCTTTGCATGGTTTCAATATCGGCTTGTCGCTGCTTGTCGCGATTTTCGGCCTTAACGCCGCTGTAGGTAAATGCTACTAGTGTGCCCAAAATACATAAAATAATAACTACCACCACTAGTTCGATAATTGTAAATCCGGATTGTTTTGTGAGCTTCATATTAGATCTAGTATACACCAGAAGCCACTTTTATGGTTTGCGTATAGTCACCGCGCGTAGGACTTCGACTACTGTAGTTAAGCCCTGCAAGGCTTTTATAAGTCCGTCGAGTCCCATAGGGATAAAGTCGTTTTTGAGCGCAATGTGGTGTAGTTCTGTTGGGGTGACAGCGCCGGACGACAAAAGTTTTTTTTGAATAGCGTCGTCGTTGGACAGCACTTCGTTAATGGCAATCCGGCCATTGTAGCCAGTGTGGCTACAGGCCTCGCAGCCACCAGTGTTGGCTCGCCAGACGTATGAAATACCGTGTTCGTTGGCGGCGGTTTCGGTGCCCAAGCCGGCCTCGCGCGCGGCCTGCTCCAGCCGTGCGACGCGTGCCCGAGCTGCAGGGGTGGTTATGCCAAAGGCCTTTTCGAGCTTTTGACGTTTGGTTTCGTCGAGTGGATATTGCTGGCGGCACTGGTGGCAAAGCTTGCGCAAAAGCCGCTGCCCAACGGTAGCGCGCAGCGCCGTGGCCAGCATAAACGGCGAACGGGTCATAGTCCTAAGATGAAGTGCACTGCTGACGGCGTCGTCGGCGTATAATTCGTTTAAAACTAAGTGCCCAGTACTCGCAGCATGAATAGCTAGCTCGGTGACAGCCTCGTCTGGCAAATTGCTTAGCATAATGATGTTGGGGTCTTGCCGTAACACAGCTTGTAAAGCCTTTAGGAATGTCGTACCCGAACGCGAATGTACATAACTTTGACTAAGCCCGTTTATACGGTGAGTGTGATGTTCCTCGATGGTAGCAAGGCTATGGCCCGGCGTGTGCAATAACTGGAGCATGCTGTACAGGGTAGCGGTTTTACCGGAGTGTTTAGGCCCAGCGACGCTGACCAGACCCTGGGGACGGGCCAACACTTCGTGCAAAATGTCGAGATTTTTACCCCAAAAACCCAAGCTGGCCAAATCGGCCTGTGGGGACTGTCGTTCGGGCATTAAATGTAGCACAGCTTTTTCCCCGCCTAGCACCGGCATAAGTGATACACGTACATACACAGGTTGGTCGTTCACTTCGGTAGTAAAATGTCCTTCTTGCGGCGCGTTTAGTTCGGCTGGTTCTAGATCGGCCAAGTTTTTGAGTTTTTCTACCAACAAATCCAATGTCGGTAAGGGCAATTTATGGAACCCGCGCAAAGTGCCGTCAATCCGGTAGCGCACCACCACAAAATGATTTTGCGGTTCGATGTGAATAGCATTAGCGCGACGTGTCACCCCATGTTTTATTAACAGCAGTAAAGTATCGCCAACTTGTGAATCCGAAAACGCAAGCGTTGGCGAACTTAATAATCTGCCCGTAATAACATCCCTGACACTCATTTCTGTAGCTTTAGTATATACGAAAAGCATAAGCAGTTGTAGATGGTTGAAATTTCGTGTTTACTTGTAAGATGATAACAAGGGAGTACATTGAGAGCATCCCCTACCCGATGGTAGAGCCGGGATCTTGCGGCGTATCGCCTGTATTTGCATGGGCTGGCAAGCTGGTAGGCGCCGAGTGGAGCGAACAAGATATTGAAAAGATCTGCGCATGCAGTGCCGACCCAGGAACTCGCTATGTCCGGGCCTTAAAAGTGGTCGACTGGGTGCTGAGTAATGGCTTTGCCGTGACGGAAGTTTTTCGCGCCCCTCGTCTTGAGGTAAAGATCAGTAAAGAAGAGGCGGATAGATTAGACCAAGAAGCTGACGAATATGACCAGCTAACTACGGCAGTAAGGGCATACCCAAACTATAGGTATCAAGAGAGCCGAAGATACCCAGCTACGCTTAAGCACAATGTTAGAAGCAACCCGTTGCTCGTAGCTATAGGGGATGGGGAGCAATCTATAATGGTAGGGATGGCGGGGAGCTTCCAAAAGGGAGTCACGGCTGTATATAATCCAGCAAAACCACAACTGGGATGGCAAAACTTAGACAAGGCTATCGGTAAAGTAGTCAAGGAAGTTCAGCGCAGTAATTGGCCGGCCTTTGTTTTGCATTCTTGATTAAGTATTTCACAGTCTGACAGGTCTACCTCTTGCTAAAATAAGCAATGTCTGACAAACTGGTGGGCATTAGAGAACTGGAGGGAACATGGCCGATACCAAACCGAAAGAGGATAAAACGACCGCCGCCGCAAGCGAGGGTAAGACTAAAGCCTTAGGCATGGCCTTAGAACAGATTGAAAAGCAGTTTGGCAAAGGGTCAATCATGAAGTTGGGCGAAGCCCACCACCAAAAGGTGGAGTGTATCCCGTGCGGCAGCTTATCGTTGGATATAGCTCTTGGCGGTGGCCTGCCAAAGGGTCGAGTTATCGAGATTTACGGCCCGGAAAGTTCCGGTAAAACAACGCTAACCTTGCACGCAATTGCCGAGGTGCAAAAAGCTGGCGGCACGGCGGCGTTTATTGATGCCGAGCACGCGCTTGACCCGGCCTATGCCAAGCGTATTGGCGTCGATGTCGACAATTTGCTTTTGAGCCAGCCCGACAATGGTGAGCAAGCGCTGGAAATTACCGAAACCTTGGTACGTTCCAACGCTGTTGATATCATCGTCGTTGACTCTGTTGCTGCGCTAGTTCCCCGCGCCGAAATTGAGGGCGATATGGGCGACAGCCTACCCGGTCTACAAGCCCGCCTCATGAGCCAAGCGCTTCGCAAGCTAACGGGCGTTATTAGCCGCAGCAAGGCCACGGTTGTCTTTATTAACCAAATTCGTATGAAGATTGGGGTGATGTTTGGTAACCCAGAAACGACCACCGGGGGTAATGCGCTTAAATTTTACGCTTCTTTGCGCATGGATATCCGTCGTATCGGCCAGATTAAACAGGGCGATCAAGTTATCGGTAACCGTACGCGCGTTAAGGTCGTCAAAAACAAAATTGCCCCGCCATTCCGCGAAGCCGAGTTTGACATTATGTACAACGAAGGTATCAGTAAGTCCGGTGATGTACTTGACCTCGCTGTAACCCACGGTATTGTCGAAAAATCTGGTGCCTGGTTTGCCTACAA
>DASRJJ010000140.1:0-6994 GCA_035649555.1 Saccharimonadales bacterium (SeqCode) | reverse complement strand
CGGTTACGCTGCTGGTAAAAATAAGTGGCGCCCACGGCACAAAATCGTAAGTGGCGGCAATTTGTGGTGCCAGCGCGTCGCGGGTAAACGCATCACGGTCTTCGGCAATGTCCCATTTGCTGACAACCAGGACTAACCCCTTGCCCGCTTCTTTAATCATACCTGCGATTTTTTGATCGAGTCCAACGTTGAGTTCGTTGACATCCATTAATAGCAAACAAACGTCGGCTTGTTCGATGGCGCTAAGGCTGCGGATAACGCTAAAGTGTTCGATACCTACGCCAATCTTCCCTGGCCTGCGAATGCCGGCAGTGTCCATAATTTCGATCTCCCGGCCTTCGTAGCGCACAATGGTACGGTTAATGTCGCGCGTGGTGCCAGCACGTGGTGCAACAATTGCCTGCTGTTTTTTAGCTAGCGTATTAAATAGTGCCGATTTACCCACGTTGGGCCGACCGAGCAGGGCGATTCGCAAGCGGTCATCGTCTTCTGTAACCGTGGCTTTAGGGATATGTGTCACTAAAGCACTAAGCAGTTGGTCCACCCCCCTGTTTTGCGTGGTGCTAGTTGGAAATATCGGTTTAATGCCCAAACGTTCAAAACCTTGCAGCTCAGCGCCACGGGCTTTGTCCACTTTGTTAATAATTAGAAATGCCGGTTTGCGGCTTTTTAGGGCCATTTTTGCCACCCGGCGATCTTCTTCGGTAATGGGGATGTTCGCCTCGACGACGACCCAAATAACATCGGCACTTTCGGTGGCCTGCAAAATTTGCTCTTGGATGGTAAATTCAAACTCGTCCTCGGCGTCTTTAACACCGGCAGTGTCGACCAACCAAAAATCTTGGCCACCAAAACTAGCCTTGGCCATAATGCTGTCGCGCGTGGTGCCGGCTTCGTGTGCCACAATTGCTTCACGCCGTGCCAGGATTGCATTAAATAAGCTGGACTTGCCAACGTTCGCCCGGCCTACAATAGCCACAATCGGCACATTGTTACTCATGTAGTCCATTGTAACAGAGGTGTGAGGTATTTGACAAATTAAAGTATAAGTATCAAAATAAATCTTTGATCTTATTATTTTTATGGCTAACTTTACTCCCTCTACAACGACCGAACGAAACCGATTGTTTGAGACGACTCGTGACCAGCTTATTATTAACCTGAGCGATCCAACGGTAATTAAACAGTTGGGCCAGAACGTCGCCTCCCGGTTTTTTGACCTTGCCACAAAGCTTGAGCCGGCTAATTGTTCGGGTGGCGTCTTGCGTATTCCAAAGAGATATAGTCCGGATTGTGTGCCCGTTGGTGTTGTGGACCGGAACGAGAAAGTCTGCCTTGATGATAGCGCCCGATCGTTCACACCGCTCCAAGAAGCTCGCTTAGCCGAAATGCCGGGTAACGTGGCATCATATCAAAAAGACCTTAGGGAGCAAAGTAAAAGCACTCCGATTGGCACCGAAGCACCGGTTGGCGGAAGGTGCCCAACCTTTTATTTTGAAGCTCCGACCATTGTGACTAATGGTATAGATACCTTCGAAAGAATTAGCAAAATCTATGGCCGGCCAGTCCCAGTGCTAGTGAGGGATGGTAGTTCGGTACAACATAGGGCATCTACATTATTCCACGAATTATTCCATTACGACCAGTTCGAACAAAGCCCTGTAGAGCCCGATAATTCAGCTTTCTACCAGAGTAACCTTATGAGCAAAGAATTGGAGGCCTATTGTCTCCAGTCACGATTTGACACAGGCTGGCAACTTGCTGCTTATGGCCGGATTCCGCGGCTGACGACAAGCCAGCAGGTCGAATCTATACGTGCACGGCACGCGCTGCCACTCCATCCTTTTGCGGGCACAATAGCAGTGGAGCAAGCCCTCAAACGGGCATCGCTACAAATTATTTTTTAGCCTCGTGGTGGCGTTGGTACGCGCCACTTGTAAGACCGGGCGGTAGTACAAAGGCACCAAAGTGGGTACGGTGGAGTTTTTTAACTTCGTAGCCCAGCGCAGCAAAGGTTCGGCGGATTTGGCGGTTGCGGCCTTCGTGCATGGTTACGCGCCAGGCTATATCGTTACCTTCCTCTAGCCGCTCTAGTTGTAGTTTGCTTGGGCCGTCTTCTAGCTGGATACCCTGGTCGCTGATCATTTGCCTATGCAGGGGTCGCAAGGGGTTGTCGAGTTCTACCTCGTAAATTTTTTGTTTGGCAAAGCGTGGATGGGTTAGCTCGTGTGCGAGCAGTCCGTCATCAGTCAAAAGTAATAACCCGCTGGATTCTTTATCAAGCCGGCCAATTGGTTTAAGGCTGTGAAGCTCTGCCGGTAACAGATCATAGATAGTCTTGCTTCCCTGCCCGTTCCGACTAACCACAAACCCAGCAGGTTTATTGAGCAAAATAGTGCGGTGGGTAGTTTGTGCATGGAGCCTTTGCCCATCTAGGGTTATTTTTTGAGTGTCAGTAATTTGTTGGCCGGGTATGGGTGGCCGCCCATCAACTAGTACCCTGCCTTGCTCGATGGCTGTATCGGCAGCGCGACGCGACAGTCCACTTGCCTGCGCGACAAATTTATTGATTCTCATGACTACCTACAACGAAATACTATTTGGGTCGGCTGGGTTTGGCATTGACGGAGTGGGTGCCGGACCGCCAGGAGTAATAACGTTGCCGGGCAAATGGTTGAGATTGCTAAAAGGTTGGCCGTCATCCATATTGTGCCCTTCCATGGCGGCAAGATCGTTTAGATCTGTCGGAGCAGGGTTAGCTGCGGCAGGCAGTGGTGTAATTGCTTTGCGCGCGGTTGGCGCGGCAGGCGGCGTAACATCAGTAACTACCGGGGGTTGGGGTGTTGCTGGAGCCGGGTTCGGCGGTACTGTAGCTGAAGGAGCTGCAGCCACCGGCGGTGTAAGTACAGGTTGCATAGTTAGGGGCGGTTGCGGTATTGGGGTTGCCGGTGCGGGTGCTGCTGGTGTAATTTGTGGCGTAACAGTAGGCGTAGGAGCAGGCGTCTGAACAGTAGCGTCTGGTGGGTTTGTGCCGGCAACTAAATCATTAACGGCGTTGCTGACTAGTTGGGAATCTGTTGTCGAATGATCACTGGGTACAGGCGTTGCGGCCTGGGTTGGTGGCGCAAGGGGTGGTGGGCCTTGCGGGTTTGGTGTGGTTATGCCAGTAGGGGGCACAGGAGCTGGTGGATTCGGTGTTGTTGGTACTGCTGGGGTTGTAAGGTCTGGTGCAAGCACGGATGGCGCCGCAGCAACGGGTACGGCTACCGGTTCTGCAGCAACCGGGATGGCGGCTGGTGTGGCGGCGGGTGCTGGCTGGGAAGTGTCGGCAGCAGCTGCGGCCATTGCTGAGGTGCCTGCAGGTGCGCCGGCCAATACGTCGGCAGCAGATTTAACAATATCTTCGAGCGTAACTTGCGATTTTACAAGGTAGCGGTCGGCGCCCAAGCTATCGGCGCGCGTTTTATCCTCGGCCTGGCCCAGGGCAGTCAGCATAATGACGTGGACGTCTTTAAGCTCGGGCGTGTTACGCAGAATATCGAGCATCTCAAAGCCACTAACCCGTGGCATCATAACATCGGCAATTATTAAGTCAGGGCGCTGCTTTTTAGCGATAACCAGGGCTTCTTCGCCATCTTTGGCGCTAACGATTTCGTAGCCTTCAGCTTGTAGTCTGGCCTCATAAATTTCGCGTAAATTATTATCGTCCTCGACTAGCAGAATTTTTGCCATGTTGTTACCTTTTAGCCCTAATAGTTAAGCTTTACCTCATTGTATCATGGGTTTGTGGAAGCGCTAGTAGTTGATACTGGGGAGATGGCCGTTTGTTGTGCCTGAAGCGCGGCTGCTTTTTGTGTGGACATACGCGGCAAGTTAATGTAGAAGGTACTGCCCTTGCCGAGTTCGCTCTCCACCCAGATACGGCCGTTGTACAGTTCGATGATTTTGCGCGAAATAAACAAACCAAGTCCGGTACCGCCAATCACGCGCGTAGCTGAATTATCTACCCGGTAGAATTTTTGGAAGAGGTGCGGAATGTCCTCGGCCGGAATGCCCTGCCCGGTGTCTTTGATATATACTTGCACCACCTCGCTGTTGCCGGTCAGGCCAACCGTAATTTTGCCCTGGTCGGTGTACTTGATAGCGTTGTCAAACAGGTTGGTAATGACCTCGCGCAACCGTTCGGGGTCGGCGTAGGTGTAGTATAGCGGTTTGACTACTTTGACCGTTTCGTGTTCTTGGCTCTTGGTGGCATCGATAGTCTCGCCGGTGGTGCCGACGACAAATTCGGCCAGCAGGTTCTTTTTTTGCGCCGTAAAGCGCAGGTCTTCGATGAGTTGTTCCAGGAAGTCGCCCATCTCGACCAACTGCGGGTGGCTCGACAACCGGCCGTCTTCGGCCTTGGCGCTAGTAAGCAAATCCTGGAACAGTTTGCCTAGGTGTTGCGTGCTGGCATGGGCCTTGTCGAGGTAGCTGTGGGCGCGGCTGTCGATGGTGCTGACTTTTTCGTTGAGGGCGAGCGACAAGTAGCCTTCGATGGCTGCAACGGGCGTGCGCATTTCGTGGCTGGCGGTGCTAATAAACTCTGCCCGCTGCTGTTCGGCGGCACGTTGTGCACTAATGTCGCGCATTACCGCTACCGCCCCATAGACCTGACCAGTCGAAGTAACCACCGGCGAAATCACCAGCGACACCACCTGCTTACGCCCCTTGCGTGAAGTCAGCTGCAGCACTTGGTTAATGAACGCCTTGTGTACTAACACCGCCGTAAACGGATATTCCTGGTCCGAAATCGGCTCGCCCTTTTCTTTGGCAACTTTGAGCACCGATTTTACATCTACCCCGCCGGCTTCGTCGATGGCCCAACCGGTCATGTTGGCTGCCGCCCGGTTCATTAGGCTGATTTTGCCAGAAGTGTCAGTAACTATCACTCCGTCGGCGATAGATTGGATTAAAATAGCCGATTGCTCCTGGTTGGTTTTGAGTTTACCCGACAGCTGGCTTAGCTCGGCCTCGGCCGGGTTGATAAATCTATTTTTCCAAAACAAATAACTGAGCGGCGCGATTATACTAGTGCCGCCAACTAATGCAAGCGATTGCGTGCTAATAAGCGTAAATTCAAAATCGCTGTGCAGCAGCGTATAAATAAATGCCATTAACACCGTCCCTAGGGCAAACGGTAACCCGTAAATGCCGATAAATAGCGAGCTCCCCAGCCACATACCCACATACAGCCATGCGCCTGTACCGGGGTCGGTTGCCGATAGCCCGGCCAGTAACACTATTGTAAAGAACATCGAACTAACTACCATAGCCAGTGGCTGGCTGCGGCGCCAGACGATCCAAAATATCGTTAAACTATACAGCAGTTGCATCCCTGCAAAGACAGCCGTGCCTAAGGTAAAACCATATTTTAGGCCATATTGCTCGAGCGCCGGAATAGATTGCGTAAGGCCAAACCCAGCCACTGCCACGGCACTCATGACCAACAAGACCCCCCAGTACAAGCGGTACCAACCCTTTGCTACTAAGTGCATGGCGTCGTTCATGTCTTTGGTTCATTATACAATGGTTATGGTTGGTTTTTGGTCACCAATTGTCTTTTTTAATCTGTTATGGTAAAATTTTCTTTCAGAGCATCTGGCCCCACGATTGCCTTTGGCAATCGCTGGTCCGCGTGCTCGGTAAGAGATTTTATGCAAGCACAAACCTCTTACCTGTGCCGCGGCCCCGTCGTCTAGTGGTCCAGGACGTCAGGTTCTCATCCTGAAGATCAGGGGTTCGACTCCCCTCGGGGTCACCATCGTAGAACACAAGACACTGAGAGCGTAATTCATATGCGTTCTTTTTGTTATATCGTAGAAATTCCATAAGCCTTACTCTTTGCTCCGTTGACTGATAAATTATGCAATGAGTAGTAGATCTGCTGGTGGCGTTGTGCATCGGTAACAGTGCCGCTCCGAAAAGAGGCATTCCTGTCGGCCGTTTCTAAAAGTTGCTTGGTTTTTAGAACATACTCAGGCCTATTTCTAAGCCGATGAAGTCTAGATCCGGCCTTTGGCTTAGTAGCGCAAGAACCCTTCGGCCATTGTGACTTCCAACTTGCAGGATACGTGCCGCATTTGGTGGATGTTGTGCCAGCCATGCGGTCTCGAATTGGTAATTTTCGGCGGCAAGAGCTGGCAGACCAGCCAGGTCGTCGAATTTGTATAAAATCCTTTTGCTGTCATCATTGCCCCTTGGGTTCGGGCAGTGAGCCCTCGGTATATGCAGAATCTATAAGGCCCAGCATAACTAGTTCGACATGCAGTGTCACTTCACTGGCGCCGCCCGCGCTTCTTTTTTTATATTTAACATCCGATACTTCACCTAGTACGGTTAGTTTGTGGTTGCCATTCTTGAACATATGTCGCTGGCTTTCTCCCACCTTTTGCATGGGCAATCTTCCGACGACAATTAGGCCGTCACCCTTTATGCCGTCAATCTTGGGTATGGCATACGATAGGATATACTCCTTATTCTTTTTGTCCTCATCCAGTACAAAATTTTCAGATATAAGCATACTATCGCCAACCGACTTGGTTGCTAATTTTTGCCGGGCTACATTTCTTTCAAGCCATTCATCTGTCCATTGATCATCGGGGTCGTTTTGGAAGGTCTGGCTAAATAAACTAGTTAGGATTTTTCTTTTTGTGGATGCGTCTATTTTATCTACCGCCAACACGCCTACATGCGTGCGCAGCTTGCCAATTGCCTGAAGACGGGTAAGAACCCGGCTGGCGATGATTACTATTGCCCGCCCTTTATCTTTGTTTTTTGTCCACTCCGCTGATGTGCTGCCTGCGACCCCAACGCCAAATGGTGCCGCTTGAACGCTGGCTGATGGAGTAACCTTACTGAGATCGAACGCATCGCCATAAGCGGCGTATTTTTGTTCAAGCCAGGATGTGTCCACATACACTGGCGTTGCATCATTGAACCACAAGAGTATCCG
>DASRJJ010000139.1:0-4127 GCA_035649555.1 Saccharimonadales bacterium (SeqCode) | reverse complement strand
AAGCAAGTCTGATATGACCCCGCCAATCGGTGAAAGCTCCATTTCGTTCGAGTTTTCGGACGGCGCGGAACTCAGGGAGATAAAAAACTCCTGCCAGAGCGACGGGCTCTACCAGGTTATCGTAGGTGGCTTTACGCCCCTCGATTCCTCCGGTATGGTCCTCATATCCATGGACGGCACCTACAGATCTGACTTTAAGCCAGCCCAAAACGATGAGAACGGCCAAGCGTCATTTCTAATCGGCTGCTGGGACTTCCAAGTGGGCGACTACATAGTCATACTGACTGACATACCGACCGGAAAATGGGTAAGGCTGCGGCTTCGTTCGACGAAGAACTAGTTCCGAAGAATCGTGAGTGGGGGCAGGATGATGTCGATTCGGTAGCTAATAGCTCCAACCATCTCTTGCCCTCACTCACTTCTCCATATACTTTATATTTTTGATACCGATCCTGTCGCTTACCTCAGTGGGGTATAGTATAAAAAGAATGATTTTGAATATAAGCAGTCCCGACTTTTGGGCGCAGCCGCAACTTACTTTGACCGTAATCCTCGGGTTTTATCTTTTGTGCATTGCCATTGCCTTATTTTTGCTTTACTGGGCTAGGAGTTCATTTGCCAAAGCAGGCCATAGCATAGGCGCATTTTGGCGGAGCCCCTCCGCAACCTGGACAATACGCATCTTACGAATAGTACTAAGCCTGGTTGGCTTAGTTGTATTTATACTTTCCGTAAAAGGGAGCAGCGATGCTGGCCTTGGCGTTCTTGCGCTGGTAATTCTTTGGCCATGCGTAATCGGACAAATAGTGGCAGGTTTTTTACCGTGGGAAAGGTTTATTCGCAGCAATAGTGATATGGCTGCGCTTTTTATATTCGTACTATACCTGGCTGCAGTACTCGACTATACTTTGTATTCGTTTTAAGCAAAGCGGTGATTCTGTCCTATGCAATGTCTGCTACACTAAAAGCATGAGCGATAACAACCAACGACTGCGCTGGCTTATTGTCGTAGTCGTCGTTGAACTACTCTTTATTATTGGCCTAGTTGTGTGGGCAATAGTGCGACCACCAGCCAAAACAGACACATCCACAACGTCTACCATAGGGACGCAAACCGGCCCAATTACAACCTCGCTTGTAGCAACTGGCTTAAGTGCTCCTACCGACATTGCCGCGCCACCAATTAAGGGCGACGACCGCCTGTTTGTGACTGAACGCGTTGGCACTATTAAGATGCTCAGTAAAAAAGACGAGCAAAAAGTTACGCCGTTTTTGGACATTTCTTCCAAAGTACACGACAACAAAGGCGAAATGGGTTTGCTCGGCATGACGTTCCACCCCAATTTTGCCCAAAACGGATTTTTCTTTATTAATTACGTCGACAAAGACCTGAACACCACCATTGCACGCTTTACCGTTAACACCGATGGCGTGGCTGACCCGGCCAGCGAAAAACTCATTTTTAAGGTCAAGCAGCCGTACGCCAACCACAATGCCGGTGCTTTGGCCTTTGGGCCGGATGGCATGTTGTATATTCCGCTGGGCGATGGCGGCAGCGGTGGCGACCCCGAAAACCGGGCCCAAAACAAAGGCGAATTTTTAGGCAAAATACTGCGTGTTGATGTCGACACCGGCGACCCGTACACCGTGCCAACCACTAATCCGTTTGTTACCGACACCTCCTTTAAACCAGAAACTTGGGCTTGGGGGCTGCGTAACCCGTGGCGTATATCGTTCGACAAAAAGTCCAACGACTTGTACATTGCCGACGTTGGCCAGGGCAAAATAGAGGAAGTTAACATCCAAAAAGCAGCCAGCAAAGGCGGCGAAAATTACGGTTGGCGTTGCTACGAGGGCAGTCAAACCTTTAACACCACTAATTGCCCCGACGTTAGCACCATCACTATGCCTGTATTCGAATATAATCACAGCGAAGGCCGCTGTTCGATAACTGGCGGCTATGTCTACCGCGGTAGCAAAATTATACGCCTGGACGGTTCTTACATTTATGGCGATTTGTGCAGCGGCGAGATTTTCTCGGCTTCACAAGCAGACGGTAAATGGACGCAAGCTACCATCGTCAAAACGCCGTTTAGTATCAGCACCTTTGGCCAAGATTTTGAAGGCGAAGTCTACGTTGCCGACCTCAACACTGGCAGCATTTACGAACTAGCCACCCGCTAGTACAATTGCCTTATGCAAGACCACAAAATACACCATTGGGATAGCATGTACGAACGCCCGCTAGGGGATATCCCATGGGAAATTACCGACCCGCCCAAAGAGTTATTAGAGTTAATTAACAACAAACGGATCACAGGCGGCGAAGCACTAGATATCGCCTGTGGTACAGGTAACTACAGTTTTTATTTGGCCGAGCATGGCTTTGCTGTCACAGGCATTGATTTTTCTAAAAAGGCGCTGGCGATTGCGCGCCAGCATGCCGCATCGTCACATTTGCCAGTCACGTTCATACCCGGCGACATTACCAAACTGCACGATATATTAGACGGCAAGCAATTCGATTTTATTTTGGACTATAGCATCCTGCATCACCTTGAGCCAGCGGTTACAGCCGACTATGCGCGGCAATGCGCCGAGGCGCTTAAACCGGGCGGTAAACTGTTACTGGTGTGCTACTCCGAAAAATACGCAGATGCCGATACCTTTCGTAAAAACCAGGCGGGCGCTACCGGCAAGTATGGCAACACTATGTACTTTCGCACGGCTGACGAAATTCGCACTGCTTACAAAAACCTTAAAGAGATCTCTTACCAAGAAGGCCGTTTAGGCAAGCGCGCGCAGCACCCGGCCCACTGCTTTGTATTTGAAAACCCTAGTTAAACCCAAGCCATACCAAAATGATAATGCCGAGGACCACGCGGTAGTAAGCAAACGGCCGGAAATTGTGGCGCGAAATGTAGCGTAGTAACCAAGCCACAGCCGCCAGGGCCGTAAAAAATGCCGCGACCACACCAAGCGCTATGGCCGCCACGCCACCCGAAATGTCACCAATGGCGTCGGCATGTTTGACGAGTTTATAGCCACTGGCTAATACCAAGACAGGAATACTTAAATAAAACGAAAACGCCGTGGCCGTGGCATGGTCCATCCCGGCAAATAGCCCACTAATAATGGTTGCGCCCGAGCGCGACACGCCCGGCACCAATGCCAAACATTGCCCAATACCCACATACCACGCCTGCTTAAAACCGATTTTATCGATTTTCGGCTCATCTTTTTTGCGCTCGACCGGCTTGCGATCTACTAACCACAGCACAATACCACCAATAATAAGCGCCCAGGCAACGACTGTCGGCGTGGTCAGTCGCTCCATTTGCGCCTCGATAAGTAGACCTAGTAGGCCGGCCGGAATAGTCCCAATAGCTAGCAGGGTCCAGAAACGGATAGCCTGCTTGTCGCGCTTAAGCAATCCTGCTATCCGCTGTGCTAAGTCGTGCCGAAAATACCAAATAACTGCGGCGATGGCGCCAACCTGGATAACTACGGTAAAAATCTCCTTAGAATCAACAAAACCAAGGATATGCTCGGTCAAAATTAAATGTCCGGTGCTACTGACTGGCAAAAATTCGGTCAGACCTTCGACAATTCCTAAAATAATAGCTTGCAAAAGCACGAACATATCTACAGCATACCGTTTTGGGCACGGGTTGCCAAAATATGCTGTGCTATCATAAGAATACATAAGCATATTGGCCGCTTTGGCCGGAAGGAGGCTGCCACTACTATTTTAACTTAACAATTTGGTTCCTAAAGACAGTCGTAAGCACATTTATTTAACTATTATTTATTTTTATTCTAGGGGGAACAAATGGCTGTATTGCTCGCAGCAAATGCGGGCTTTATACCCACCTCACCCCTCCACATTGTTAATTCCGAACTGTCGGCTATTCGTTGGGGCGCCGAAGAGCTCAACGATCGTTTAAAAGATTATGGCTATGGTGGCATTGAGCTGCATTGGTCGAATGTTTTTAAGCACTGCCGGGATATGCGTTTTGCCTCGCCCGAAAAGGCGCAAGTTTTGGCGCGCGGTGTTGTGTCGGCGCACGAAAGTTGGCGCGGTGTCGCCAACCCGTTTCCGTTCGACGAACGTCGAACGCCGCTGC
>DASRJJ010000138.1:0-4788 GCA_035649555.1 Saccharimonadales bacterium (SeqCode) | reverse complement strand
CCACACCATTTGATATTTTAGCCGTAACTTTTACTAACAAAGCCGCCAAAGAAATGCGCGAGCGTGTGGCTAAGTTACTGGGGCAAAACCCCGACAGCCGCGGTTTTATGCCCTACATGGGAACATTCCACAGTATTTGTGTGCGAATGTTGCGCAAAGATGGCGAACACGTCGGCATTCCGCGTACCTTTGTTATTTTTGACGAATCCGACCGCCAAGCCGCTGTCAAACAGGCAATCAAAGAGTTGCGGATAGACGAAAAAAGCTTTCCGCCGCGGGTCATCGCCGGCATTATCAGCAGCGCCAAAAACGAGATGACCACACCGGACGAATACGCCAGCTTGCCTGGTTCCAACCCGGCACAACGTACTGCTGCACAGGTGTTCCCCTTGTACGAAAAAGCCCTTAAGGAGGCGTCGGCGCTCGACTTTGACGACCTTATTAATAAAACTGTCGCCATGCTGCAAAACAATAAAGAACTGCGCGAAAAATGGCAGGCACAGTTTACGTACATCATGATCGACGAGTACCAAGACACTAACGCCGCCCAATACAAACTGGTAAAACTGCTAACGAACAAGGATAAAAACATCGCCGTGGTGGGCGACGATTGGCAGTGTTTCGTTCCGGGCACGATGGTTGAAACCAATGGTGGACAAAAGCCAATTGAAACCGTACAAAAAGGTGACAAGGTCCGTGCTGCGAGCGGTTACGGCAACACGGACTTTTTTACGGTTACCGCTAAAAAGAGGTTTATCCATAAAGGCGAACTTGTGCGTATCAAGACCGTATCTGGCAAAGAGCTAATGTGTACACCCAACCACTTGTTTTTTGCACGATGGTACAAGACGGAAGATTACTTTGTGTACCTTATGTACACGCCGTATAAAGGATATCGGATCGGGGTGGCTAAAGGCACGAGATTTGACGGTAAAAAGGATGATATTGGCCTGCGAGTGCGCGCAAACCAGGAGCGGGCAGAACGTATGTGGGTGCTCAAGGTGTGCGCGAGTCGGCAAGAGGCGTCGTACTTTGAGTCACTATTCTCGTATAAATATGGCATTCCTATGACCGTCTTCCATGCGTTCGCCAACCGTTCCATGAAATTCGGCCAACCCTACATCGACGCGCTGTACCAAGAAATTGATACGACACAACGCGCCAAAGAGTTGATGGTCGATCTTGGTCTAGCCTTTGACTATCCACACTTTGCGCCGCAAGCGACAACTAGGAATAGCAACAAGCGGGTCACTGTGAACGTCGTATTGTTCGGCGACAAGCGCAAGACTGGCACTAGTAATTGGTCGGCCAGCAGAATTTCGGCTAATACCACTGACCATCAAGATCTACACGCATTTACGGAAGCCGGATACACCGTTCGGGCTGGCCGGGCTGGTACTTTCAGGAGTGAAGTACATAATCTTGATTATGGAAAAATTGAGCAGGCACTGAAGACTTTATGTGATGTGCAACCTCTGCAGATCAGTAAGTATGGTTTTTTAACCGATAAAAAGTTTCATTTTATGCCCGCCGCACAGATTCATCCCGGTATGATGTTGCCAATGCTGGCTGGAGAAGATTTGGTCGACGAAAAAGTGATGAGTGTGGAAAAAATATCGCACGCTGGCCCTGTCTACGATCTGGACATCGATAAAGTGCATAATTATATTGCTTCTGGCATCGCTACGCATAATTCAATCTACAGCTGGCGTGGTGCGGATTTTCGGAACATCCTTAACTTTGAGCACGATTACCCAAACTGCACGGTTATTAAACTGGAACAAAACTATCGCAGTACTGGTGCTATTTTGGAGGCCGCGCATGCCATTATTACCAAAAACCAACAACGGTCGGATAAAAAACTATGGACAGACGCCGGCCATGGTATGCCAGTGCAGATGGTGCAAGTGGGGAGCGAGCGAGCCGAGGGTGAGGCGATTGTGCGGCGTATTAAAAACGCCATAGATGCTGGCTACCGGCGGTTTAACCATTTTGCAGTACTGTACCGCACTAATGCCCAAAGCCGTAGCGTCGAAGAAACATTTATCCATTACGGTATTCCATATCGTATTGTTGGCGGCCAACGGTTCTACGACCGCAAAGAAATTAAAGATTTGCTAGCGTATTTGCGGGTGATCTACCAACCAGAAGACCGCATTAGTTTTGCCCGGATTGTTAACGTGCCGACGCGTGGCATCGGGGCTAAATCACTCGAAAATTTTTATCGCTGGCAAGAATCAAACAATAAAACCATGCACCAGGCCCTGGCCGAAGTTGATGACAGCCCAGTGACTGGCAAAGCCAAAACCGGCCTTAAAGAACTGGGCGAAATGTTCGAGCGGTTACGCGAGCTTGTCGACACCACACCGCCCGCTGGCATTATCGACAGCCTCATTCGCCGCATTGACTACCTCAAATTTTTAGATGACGGCACGCCGCAGGGCGAATCCCGGCAAGAAAATGTTAAAGAACTTATTGGTGTAGCTCAGGAATACCAAGAGGTAGGACTGGCTGGGTTTTTGGAAGAAGTGGCGCTAGTAAGCGACCTCGACCACGCCGACTTAAACGGCAACGCCGTCACCCTCATGACTTTGCATGCCGCCAAAGGCTTGGAATTCCCTGTTGTCTTTATGGTTGGCATGGAAGAATCAATCTTCCCGCATAGCCGCGCCCTCTACGACGCCTTCGAAATGGAAGAAGAGCGCCGGCTTTGCTACGTCGGCATGACCCGCGCCCGCGAAGAACTCTACATGACCTACGCCACTAGCCGCATGCTCTACGGCGGCGCCCAGCACAACCCACCATCAAGATTTTTGAGCGAAATCGACACCCAGTTTAGCCCTTCAGAGCAAACCTTCTCATTTGGAGCTCCACAAGGTCGGACGGGGTGGCAGTCCTTGGGGGACCCCCGCGGCGCGGACGAAGGAGCACCGTGGGGGAAGGATGGACTGACAGGACCCCGGCAATTCAGCCCAGGAGCTGGCAATAATGGTGGTATGGCCCCTGATGAACCCCGTTATGTCCCCGACCTAAATGAAGGCGACACTGTCCAACACCCCGTTTTTGGCAAAGGCACAGTTGTAGAGCTAGACGGCGACAACGCCACAATCTTTTTTAAAGGCAAAGGCCCCAAAAAACTTAACATCGCCTTCGCCCCAATAAAGAAGTTGTAATCGTTTGTATATCATAAGTTTGGCGAATCATATTGAATAGTTTATTTTATTCATATGGCTCGAGACGAAATTCTATCACGCGTAACTGTTACTTTTGAAGTATCTCCTGACACATTGCCCTTTGCGCCAGAGATAGCCCTACGTGATCTAGATATCTTACATCAAACGTTGGGAGACAACGCTTTATCTGTCCAGATTGAAGGCGAACACCCAAAACTGGACCCCCGGACGGTAGCGAGGCTGGGCACCTCAATACAAAGACACGGCCTTACCGGTAAATTGACGGATTCATTCCGGGACAACACCGGTGTTTTGAACGTTCGCCATGCTTTAACTGTTGGTTCCCAATGCATGATAGCTACGCCCAAGAGTGGACCGTTGGTAGTAGCAAGATTTGCCGAGGTTGTAGCCAGTGAGTACTCGCCCCTGCGACTATTACGGTTTGCCTCGGCGGCATACGCCGCACATTTTTGCGAGGATCTAACCCAGGTGACATGGGGCGTTGTGGCTTCTGGCATTACCCCTGGGCCTTTTGTGTCATTGCAAGACATAATGGACGGCGGCAAAGAAATAGCTGAGCGCTTTCCCGGTAGAAACCTTTCCCATCTTCAAGAAAACGCCGACCTATACGCCTACAGGTTCTACAGGGCTAAATCGTCGCTAAAGTCACCCGAGTAAGAGCCGGTTTAGCAGCTGCTTGCTACAATAAAAATAAGTATGTTGAGGAAACGTAAGCAACAGGCTAACAAACAGCCTCAGGAAACCACTTCTCGCTTTTCGCGTACACACCGGGTGGTGCGGCATCCGGCGGTGACTATCCCGTTGGCGACTTTGGCAGCTTTGTTGCTGGTGGGGACGCTCGCGTTGCTTATTTTTGGGAGCGGTAAGTCGAGTTTTAAGCCTATGGGAACCAATATTGTTATTGTGACCGATGACGGTAAAGAGCAAACGGTTCCATCGCGTGCGCGTACTGTAGCTGAGTTGCTGGAACGTCAACATATCGTACTAAACGAAGGTGATGTGGTAGAACCGAGTCAGGACACGGAGATTAAGGGCGATAATTTTCGTGTCAATGTCTACCGTGCTACCCCAGTGACAATCGTCGATGGCGACCGTAAGGTCTTTACGTTTTCGGCCGCGACCACGCCGCGAAGTATCGTAAAACAGGCCGGCATTGAAGTATACCCAGAAGACGAGCTATTGACATTGCCGACCGAGAATTTTTTGGTAGAAGGTTCTATTGGCCCGCGTATCGTGATTATTCGTGCTGTGCCGGTGAATATAAACTTATATGGGACCCAAGTCCTAATGCGTACGCGCGCCAAAACAGTCGGTGAGCTTTTAAAGGAACGCGGTATACACCTAGACACGGGCGATACCGTTACGCCATCTGAAGGTGTAGCCATAACATCGAATATACAGATTTTCTTATTGCGCCATGGCCAGCGAATCGAAACCGTCGAAGAAGAGATTGCCATGCCTGTCGAGAGGGTCCAGGACAATACTTTAAGTATTGGCACCAAAGCAATTCGCCAGCAAGGTTCGCCGGGCAAGCGCGTTGTGACCTACCAAATACAGTTAGAAAACGACCAAGAGGTGGCACGCGTGCCCATCC
>DASRJJ010000137.1:0-7038 GCA_035649555.1 Saccharimonadales bacterium (SeqCode) | reverse complement strand
TAAAAATGGGCGACAAAGAATACAGCCCAGAGGAAGTAAGCGCCATGATCTTGGCCAAGCTCAAAGCCGACGCCGAGGCCTTTTTGGGTGAGCCAGTAACCGAAGCTGTCATTACCGTCCCTGCCTACTTTGACGACAGCCAACGCCACGCCACCAAAGACGCCGGTAAAATTGCCGGGCTAGAAGTCAAGCGTATCATTAACGAACCAACCGCCGCTGCCCTGGCCTACGGCTTGGACAAAGAAAAAACCGACGAAAAAATTGCCGTATACGACCTCGGTGGCGGTACCTTTGACGTATCAATTTTGGAACTAGGCGACGGTGTCTTCGAAGTAAAAGCTACTAACGGTGATACACACCTTGGCGGTGCCGACTTCGACCGTGTACTGGTCAATTACTTTGTCGATGAGTTTAAAAAAGAGCACGGTATCGACATTAGCGACGACAAAGCCGCCATGCAGCGCCTGCGCGACGAGGCCGAAAAAGCCAAAATCGAGCTATCTACTGCCCAAGAAGTAGATATTAATCTGCCATTCTTAACTGCCGATGCCGAAGGCCCCAAGCACTTCGAGCATAAATTAACACGCGCCAAACTAGAAAGTTTAGTAGGCGATTTAGTTGCCAAAACCGAGGACCCATGCAAGAAAGCCCTTAAAGACGCCGGTCTTAAGGCAAGCGACATTGATGCAATCGTGTTGGTTGGCGGTATGACCCGCATGCCAGCTGTGCAAGAAAAAGTTAAGCAAATCTTTGGCAAAGAGCCGATGAAGGGTGTGAACCCCGACGAAGTAGTAGCCGTTGGTGCCGCCATCCAGGGCGGTGTACTGCAGGGCGATGTTAAAAATGTGCTGTTGCTTGACGTAACGCCGTTGTCTTTGGGCATCGAAACCATGGGCGGCATCATGACCAAGCTCATCGAACGCAACACGACTATCCCAACCAGTAAAAGCCAGGTGTTCTCTACCGCCTCTGACAACCAACCACAGGTAGAAGTCCACGTTGGCCAGGGCGAACGCGACATGATGGAAGGCAACAAAAGTTTGGGCCGCTTTGTGCTCGACGGTATCCCACCTGCCCCACGCGGCGTGCCCCAAATTGAAGTGACGTTTAATATCGATGCCAATGGTATTTTGAATGTCAGTGCCAAAGACAAGGGTACAGGTAAAGAGCAGTCGATTACGATTAGCGGTTCGGGCAACCTCGACAAAACCGAAGTAGAAAAAATGGCCAAAGACGCCGAACTGCATGCCGAAGAAGACAAGAAAAAGCGTGAAGCTGTCGAAGCCCGTAACTTGCTCGAACAAGCCATTTACCAAGCCGAAAAACTAAAGGCTGACCACAAAGATAAACTGGCCGAAGACGACATAAAGAAGCTGGATGAAGCCGTAGCAAGCGCCAAAAAAGTGGCCGAAGACAACAAAGCCGATAAAGAAAGCATCGAAGCTGCCGCCAAAGCCTTAAGTGACGTCCTCCAACCCATCGGCACCAAAATGTACGAAGCTGCCGCCAAAGAAGAAAAACCAGCCGAAGACAAAACTGCCGACAAGGACAAAAAAGAAGATAAAAAAGACGGCCCCATAGAGGGTGAAGTCGTCGACGAGAAATAAAAATGCCCTTGCCTTTTACGAGCAGATTTCTAGAGGTTAATACACAACAACTGCCGATCTCTCAGCCAGGCACTGGTCGGATGACTGAGTATGCACTCGGTAACAATTTTTTAGACCTCGGGGATACCGTTCGATTTTATTGTAGTCAAGGTGGCATGCAGAATACTCCAACAAGAGCAGTGGCAACTGGGGTTTTGCAGCCGCCCAGATGGCCTATGAAACAGTGGAGGGAATTAGCATTTACTGTGGGTTTTATGGTGGATACTCGCGGTACGCCGCATGTATGGGTCCCTATTGAAGAGCAGGTCCATTATCAAGAAACTGATTTTGCCCATGGGCGTAGCGCGGATAAGTACCCAGTTTTTACTAAGGAACATGTTTCGGCCATGCAAGGCTTGGCGGCGGTAATTGAAGCTGTTGCAAATGGTGAATTGCAGGCTTATTGGCATGGTGTTCCCCTGGACAAAAAATAAGGTGCACGTAACAATAAGAAATATTTATGGGTAGCCAGACGAGAAATAATGAACAAACGTGATTATTACGAAGTATTAGGAATTGGCAAGGATGCCAGTGCGGACGAGATTAAAAAGGCGTTCCGTCGTTTAGCCGTACAACACCACCCAGACAAAGAGGGTGGCGATGAAGCCAAGTTTAAAGAAGTTAACGAAGCCTACGAGGTGTTAAAAGACCCCTCCAAGCGCCAACGCTACGACCAGTTTGGCCACGCCGGCGTTGGCGGGGCAGCGGGTGGTAACCCGTTTGGCGGCGGTTTTAATGGCCAGAACGTGAACTTTGATTTTGGTGATCTTGGCGATATTTTTGGCAGTTTTTTTGGCGGTGGCCCGCAGCGTAGCCGCAACCAGCACCGTGGCCGTGATGTCGAGGTGAGCCTAACCCTCAGCTTTGAACAGGCAGTATTTGGCCACCAAGAAGAAATTACTTTAAATATCGAGGACACCTGCGAACATTGCCACGGTAAAACGGTCGAACCGGGCTTCGAACTCAAAACCTGCCCCACCTGCCAAGGCCGGGGCCAAGAAGTAAAAGTGCTGCGCACCATTTTTGGTAACATCCAACAGGCAAGTGTGTGTTCGACATGCCGTGGGGTAGGCAAAGTGCCAGAAAAAACATGTTCGGTCTGCCACGGCAAAGGTACGCAGCCGCGCAGTCAGGCTATTACGCTTAAAATTCCGGCTGGCATTGACGATGGCGCCACCATCCGTTTGCGCGAACGGGGCGAGGCCGTAGCGCATGGGTCCAAGGGTGATTTATACGTCAACATTCGCGTTAAAGCCCACAAAAAATTCACCCGCGAAGGCGATTTGATCTTAAGCGAAGGACATATCGATATGGTCGATGCTACTCTCGGTACCGAAATTGATGTAGATACCGTCGATGGTCCCATCCGCATGAAAGTCCCGGCCGGTACCCAAAGCGGCACCGATTTTAAGCTCAGCGGCCACGGCGTGCCACACCTGCAGCGCGAAACTCGGGGCGCGCATATCGTCAGCATCATTGTCGATACACCCATTAAGCTGTCCAAAAAACAAAAAGAACTGCTCGAGGAGTTCAAACAATCTGAATCCAAGCATCGTTTTTGGTAAACGGTAAATAGTCATGTACAAACCGCTTGTGTCGTGGTAATACAGAAGTAGTATGCATCGCGGCCGTAAAACCGAGCAGGGCTTTATTTTGATGATAATTTTCTTCGTGATAATTATTGCTATTGCCGTAGCCCTGGGATACATACGAATCCAGGCTACTGGACACTAGCACTACCTGCTGCTACACTAGCTTGCTATGAATACTCGAGCATACATATTGGTTGTTAATAACTTATCTCCGTATGTAATTGATAGCGCTAAAAAGTTGGCAAAAACTGCGGCATTTGGCGATTTGCGTCTCCTGGTTATTACAACCGACCCTGACCAATATAAACACCATGCAAGCGAATCGATGCCTGTTGAGTTTATACAGTGCGGCTTTATAACCGACCAAGAGGTCGCCAGCGCTCTCCAGCCTTTTAAAGCCCATATCCGTGCTGTCGTATGCCGCGGCGATAAGAACATTCAATATCTTCGCCAAGTAATTCCTCATTTACCCAAAGAAGTGTTAGTGGCAACACCACAGGCACTCGAGATTGCCACCGACAAGAGGCTTATGCGCGAGGCGTTTATGCGCCATGCACCAGAAATTACGCCGCAATTTGTGCAGGTTCATGATGCTAGCGACGCGACCATTAGTAAGGTTGAGTCCCATTTGCAGTATCCGGTAATAGTTAAACCAGCCAATTTGGCGTCGAGTTTATTAATTGAGTCATGTACCAACCGGGCAGAATTAGCCAAAACACTGCAGCGGGTTTTTGCGACTATCAGCCAGACATATAAGCAGCAGGGCCGCGCTATCTCCCCGCAGGTTATTGTCGAAGAATTTATGGAAGGCGATTTTTATTCGGTAGATTCTTATGTTATGCGGCCGGGCGAGTTTTACCATTGCCCTGTCGTGGGCTACGTGCCTGCTAAAACAATGGGTATTGATGATTTCTTTTTGTACAAGCGGTTTTTGCCGAGCGGCTTGTCTGAGCCAGAGGCGGCAAACGCTCAAAAAACAGTCGAGAAAGCACTAACGGCCATCGGGCTCACGCATTCGTCGGCCCATGTGGAACTAGTACTTACCAAAAATGGTTGGAAGATTATAGAGATCGGCCCGCGCCTGGGGCGTTTCCGGCACATTATGTACCGCGAAGCGTACGACATTGACCATTCGCTGAACGACCTGTTAATTCACCTTGGTCAACAGCCAGTCATCCCCCAAACTCTTTTGCAATTATGTACGGCTTATAGTATTTATCCATATGCCGAAGGTTCGCTGCAAGAAATTACCGACGTTGACAAGGTGCAACAAAGTCCCAACACCGTCTTCATGCGAATATTCGCCAAAAAAGGTGACCGCTGCGTCCATGCTAAAAACGGGGGTACTGCTTTGGCCGAATTTGTGATTGCCGGCAAAGATGAAGCTGCCTTTAAAGAACTAACCGCATTTGTCGAACAACGGGTAAAAGCTGTAGTCGTTTAAGATACAGGTGTGGCATAATACGGAGAGTTATGGGATTAGCAAAAGATAAGGCCAAGACAGTCATTGGACGTTCCGAGAAAGTCAGCCTTCCTGAACTCGGAATAAGTAATCTGCCAGCCCGTATAGATACTGGTGCTGGCGTGTCGGCCATTTGGGCAGATTCGGTTGCCGAAAGTGCTGACGGTTTAGAGGTCGTTTTCCTTGGCCCAGAGAACCCAGCCTACACTGGCGCAGCGCAGCATTTTACAAAATTTGGCCGCACCGAAGTCCGCAGTTCCAATGGCCATAGCCAGGTGCGCTACACAATACGAACCCTGGTGCTTATTGGCGGCCGGAAAATTCGGGCTGAATTTACACTTGCAGATCGATCCAGTCAACTGTACCCTGTGCTTATCGGCCGTAACATTTTGCGGGGCAAGTTTGTTGTAGATGTCAAACTCGGCAGTTCATTACCCGAAGAGCAAGAACGAAAAGCTGCACTTAAAGCCAAATACGGTGAGAACCCGAAGGAGTAAAATATGAAAATTGCAATCTTATCGAAAGGTGCCGCGAACTACACGACGAAACGTCTCAAAGAAGAAGCCGTAAAACGCGACCACGAAGTAAGTATCATCAATTACGCTAAATGTTACATGACCGTCGAAAAGGGCAACCCAGTCGTGTACTACAAAGGTAAAACCCTAAACGATTTTGATGCCGTCATTCCCCGCATTGCCCAAAGCTACACTAAATATGGCTGCGCGCTTGTGCGCCAGTTTGAGATGCGCGATGTATACACGACTGCTAAGTCAATTGCTATTAACCGTTCGCGCGATAAACTGCGGGCTTATCAGCTACTAGCCAAGGCTGGTGTTGGGGTGCCCAAAACGGTGTTTGCCCGGGAAACCGCCGACTTTGAGGAAGTGATTCAGCTCGCTGGCGGTGCACCGCTCATTGTAAAAGTCGCGCGTGGTACGCATGGTAACGGGGTAGTGTTGGCCGAAACCAATAAAGCCGCCAAAGCTGTAATGCAAGCTTTTTATGTCGAAGGCGTGACCTTCTTGGTTCAAGAATTTATCAAGGAATCCGCCGGCACTGATGTGCGGGCTATTGTAGTCGGCAATCGCGTTATCGCCAGCTTTAAACGGCAAAGCTTGGACGATGATTTCCGCAGCAATACCCACCAAGGTGGTGTTGGTAAACCCGTTAAATTAACTGAGGCCGAGGAACGGACCGCCGTAAAAGCTGCGCGCGCCATGGGCTTGCCGGTGTGTGCCGTGGACATGATGCGCTCCGAGCGCGGACCGTTGGTGCTAGAAGTAAATTCGTCCGGCAGTCTTAAAACCCCAGAATTATTAACTGGCCGCAACCTAGCCGAAAAAATCATCGAATACATCGAACAAAACGCCAAACAACGCAACCGCAAAGACAAAGTTGGCGCTTAGGGCATAGGCTACCAGGTCTCACCCAGTCTTATTAGACCATCGTAGGCCCGGAGCCAAATACTCTACCCTGCACTTCAGGGCTAGAGTGTTTGGCGGAGGGGCGGGCACACCGGTCTAATAAGGCTGGGTGAGACCTGGACAATCCGGCTGGGGTTGGTTAGGGGTTGAGCCATACCCATCCCGCTCATGGTATGATGTGAATAGCGATGCCCAACGATCTTGCCCTTGTTGTTGCTTTGGCGGCGCCCACGTTGGCGTTAGTTTTGCTGCGCATCAATGCCGCTTTAGTGTTTTTAAGTCTGTGCTTGGGCGCTGTTTTGGTGCAGTATGTGGCGGGCGAGGCAAATTCGCTTATTACCCTGTTTTCTAAACAAGAGGGTACGTTAAGCGCCAGCGGCATTCAGCTAACACTTTTGTTGGCCCCGGCTATCGTCACTTGTATTGTTTCGGTGTTGAGTGTGCACGGTAAGCTAAAAACGATGCTTAATATATTACCGGCGCTTGCCTCAAGTGCTTTGGGCATGTTGTTGGTAATCCCTTTGTTGCCAAGTGGATTACGCTTCGAACTAGAAACAGAGCAAGTATGGCAAGTGCTCGTCAAATCGCAGGCTTTGGTGGTTGGTGCAGGCGCGTTGGTAAGTTTGACTTTTTTGTGGATGCAGCGCGGTAGCTTTAAACACCACGACAAACGCAAGAAATCATAGCCATCTTGCTTTTTTTGACAAAAACAGGGATAATGTCATCTGTTAGCTCGCGGAAGCACCGCTGTCGCGGGCCCATAGCTCAGTTGGTAGAGCAGAGGCCTTTTAAGCCTCGTGTCCCGGGTTCGAGCCCCGGTGGGCCCTCCAGATTAGTAAAATCAGTCCCTTCGGGGGCTGTTTTGTATGTATAAAGCTAAGCTAGTTTTTGTTAAGGTGTAGTTATGGAATTTA